>JANRMG010000311.1:0-1577 GCA_033761855.1 Candidatus Caenarcanales bacterium | reverse complement strand
GTTGTTGATTTTTTCAATTACCTTCGCTTGTTGTTCGAGCAAAACCGATTGCTGATGAATTATTTTGTCTTGGCTTTCAAGTGCTTTTTGAGCCACACGAAATTCCATTTCCGCAATGCGTTGCGAAGATTGAAGACGTTCAATTTCAGCCTGCAACCGCATTGCCGCAAAACTATCATCATAAACAATCGGGCTTGAAGGCAGATTCAAATAAACGGCAAGTGCTTCACGAATTTTGTCTAATGCTTCAACATCATCAGTCGGCGTGACTGAAAAAAGAACTTTTCCTGCTTCTTCTTTTAGATTTGAGGTTGCGTTTATCCCTAAATCTTGGAGAAATTGGGCAAAGTATAAAAGGTATTGTTCGCAGGAAGTTTTTAATTCTTCGGGGAAATCGAAAGATATTCCTAATGAGTTTTTGTCCTTTTCATCTAAAAGGCGTTTTTCTAAAACATACAGTTGTGAAGTTCTACTTGCTAAGCACCTAAGAAAAAGTAATCAGGTATTTTGAGCCGATTTGGGAAAGAATGCTGTCCAATTCTTGACACAAGTTTTTGTATGAACTGTAGGCTTCCCAACTGAGCCAATCATATTTTATTTTCTGCCACAGCATTTCTATCTTGTTCAAACTTGGACAATAGGCTGGCAAAAAATAGATTTTCAACCCTAACTCTTCCCACTCCTCAATCTTTTCTTCAAACTCTTCACTACGATGAATCGGGGCGTTGTCCAACACGATCCACGTCTCTTTGGTTAAATTTTTGGCAATCAGGTCAAAACACCCAATCACCACATTTGAATCTACCGAACCTTCAAAAACAAAGGACTCAAACCTGTTCCCCCGATGCCACATTAAACCCAAGACATTCTGCGCTTTGCCTTTTGAGACTGGAACGTTGATTCTTTCCCCGCGCTTCTGCCACGCATAAACCACTTTCGCCCATAAATTAAAGCCTGACCCATCAAAATAGACTAACTCAAGCTCTTGGTTATCTGCCCTTTTAGTCAGTTCGGCTAAGTCTTGGCGAGCAAATTCTTTCTCATCTTGATCCGCCTTTTTCCATAGTCCTAATCTGATTCGCTTCCAGAGATAGTCTTTTTTTTAAGCAGATTCTTGAGTGTCCAGGCACTTATTTCTTTGCCTGTTACCGCTTTTATCTCATTTAGCTGACGATGCGGAAATCTCGGATTCTTTAAGCCTATTTCAATCGCTTTCTCTTGCTCGGCTAAACTTAAAGTTACTGGACGACCTGTTTTCTCTTCGTCCTCTAAACCTTTGAACTTTTTCTCATTCCAGTTATCTAACCAACCACTAACCGTGTCCCGGTCAACTCGACAAATCTTAGCTATTTCGGCAATCGAAAACTTTTCAAGTGAAAGCAAAATTGCGTGAGAACGATTCCGAACTCGAAAATTATTGCTCGTTTGATGATTCTTAATCAGCCTGCTATGCTCTTCTGCAGACAAAGTAGTGATAAATTTTGTTGGCATCTTCATTCCTTCTTTATACCTTATTACTTTGTGTTACCTGCTTAATCTTTGTATTTGTAAGGTTAGCAATATTTATTTTGGAAAGA
>JANRMG010000310.1:0-12218 GCA_033761855.1 Candidatus Caenarcanales bacterium | reverse complement strand
AAAGAACGCGAAGACGAAGATTATGGGGCGTTCACACGGTTTGTCCCTGCGCTGGTTGCAGAGCGATGGCTTATCGAGTTTTTGAATTCATGCAAAAAGAGAATTCTTTGATAATGGTTTTGGCATTAGTTGTACTTTGTGGTTATGCCTTGTGCAAGACAGTGCGCCTTAAAGCTCATGCCGTGGAGGGGGGGAGTACAAAGACCGCCAAGATGCAGCTTGCAAGCCCAGCCTTCAATGAGGGTGGCTTTATACCTCAAAAATTTACCTGTGATGGTGAAGACCTCAGTCCACCTCTTTTAATCAGCAATGTACCAGCCAAAGCCAAAGAATTGGTTTTAATACTCGATGATCCCGATGCGCCCAATGGAAATTGGAACCATTGGTTGTTTTGGGGCATTAATCCATCCACTTCGCGAATCAAAGAGAATGAGGCTCCCAAAGAGGCTATTTTTGGCAACAATGATTTTAAGAGGCAAAAATACGGTGGACCTTGCCCTCCCTCGGGGACTCACCGTTATTTCTTTAAACTCTATGCTTTAGACAGTAAGTTATCTCTCCCAGAAGGTTCTTCTAGAGATACTTTATTGAGTGCAATTAAAGGACATATTATTGAAGAAACCTCACTGATGGGCAAGTACAAAAAAAAGCAATAATTGCTTTTAGACCTCGGCTTTTAAAATGTTTTCTTGTTGAGGGTTTTGATTAGAAGGTTCTTCTTTAAGTTTGAATTTATTAGGAATTAAATAATAATGAATAACCAAGCCAAAAGCTGTTCCTAAGCCAATGAAAATGAACCAATACCAAATTTTTTCAGGGTGAGCATAATTCCATAATGTTTTGGTTAGCTGATTCTGAGAGAGGTTTAGTGCACTAGCTAAACTTGGCAATATTTCCTCTTTGGAGAGCGCTTTTATAGCTTCTTGTGACCAATTAAGTTTTTGCAGGAGAAATTGCTTAGCCAAATTGTGTTTATCGGAATGAACTTCATACCAGTAGCCTGCCACCAAGCTTCCAAAACCCCAACCAATAGCTTCGGGCAGATTAGCATAACCCATGTATTGGGCTTTTTTGTCTGGTGGGGCAATTAAACCGAGGTATTCTCTCATGCGAGGACTGGCTCCCATCTCTCCGATAGAGAAAATAACAATCCCAACAGCGCAAAGCGTTACTAATTGGCTGCTACCAAATATAAGCATTCCAAGCAAGGTTACAACAATTCCAACCACCATTGAAACAAAGGGATTAACCTTGCGAAAAATCCAAGAAGTAGGAATCATGAGTAAGATAATAGTTCCGGTGTTAAGGCTAATTAGCCATTCTGGAGGAATTTGTTTTCCTTGGCTTCCAGCTTCAATCCAGCTCGCCACGTTAAAAGTTTTTCCTAACCCCAAAAGCAAGCCAGAAGAATCCACCCAATCATCGATGAAGTTAGGCAGCAAATCAAAGATTTGATAATACATCATCCAAAAGCCTGAGTAGATGAGCAAAAAGCTTATCAAAGCTGGACTAAACATTTCTTTGAGAATTTTTAGCGGAAGCTTAAAGAAAGAAATGCTTTGTTGAACAAAAGTAGAGCCAACACTTTGGGCCTCTCTGGGCAATGGAGGACAAATAAAGAGCATTATAAAGTTTAGGCTCACAATCAAAGCATTGCCATAAAAAACATATTTCCAGTCAAGGATTCTTAGGTAACCAGCCAGCCAAGGCCCCATGAAACCACCAACATTTATTAACCAATAAAAAATTCCCCACCCCAACGAAGAAGTTTTTTTATCCAAACTGCTTGCTAAAACCCCTTGGACAGCAGGTTTAAAAATAGCTGTACCAGCAGCAAGAAGCAGACATCCTGCAAAAAAACCAGGGAAAGAAGTCTGGGTAGCCATTAAGACATAGCCAATTATTTTTAAAATTATTGCAAAAGAAATTGTCTTTTTATAACCAAATCGGTCGGGATAGCCTCCAACCAGGATTGGAAGGATAGATTGAATCAAAGCCCAACCAGAATAAATTTCACCTTTTTGGATGTGAGTGAACTCCAACCCACCGAGAGAGGCAGCACTTACAATATAGATTGAAAGAATCATTCGAACGCCGTAATAGGCCCAGCGCTCTACAAGCTCCATGATGTTGGTGCACCAAAACTTTTTATCGAATTCAGAAATAAGAGTTTGAATACTCATGATTCAGAAAATTATACATTTATATTCTGCTTAGAGCTGTCGACACGAAAAGACTCTTCAGAAGAGAGATTTGGAAGTGATTACTTTGCAGGTAGAGAAATTTGCAAATACTCTGAAGTAATCCACGCTTCACTAAAATTTATTTTAAAGACAAATTAAGATATTATTACTAATCATAATTCTATTCGTTTAGCAAATCATCTTTAAATGAGCAGCCCTTCGGTAACCGGTAAAAAAGATAAAAATATTAATTCATCAGCTATTAAGGAATATCCCAAAATTGTTGAAAAAGCTAACCTTTGGTATGCGCTCTCTGGAACGCTAATTTTAATTAGCATTGTTGCAATTTTTCTTTCCTTCTCTAAATTTGGTTCTCCGGTGAAGCTAGGACTCGATTTCACCGGTGGTAGCAAGATTGAATACTCTTTTAAAAACCCTTCTAAAGAGATTACCCCCGGAAGTGTTAGAGACCAAGTACTAAGTAAGATAAATGATAATTTGGCTGCTGAAGCTGTTGCTCAGGTTGCTGAAAATAAATTTCTTATTTTGCGCACCAAAGAAATTTCAATTGAAGATAGAGAGAAATTAGACTCTTTGTTAAAAGAAACCTTTGGCGATTTTGAAGTTCTTGCAGTTGACACTGTGAGCGGGACAATTGGACCTGAGCTTTTGAATTCAGGATTGCTGGCTTTGGGAATAACCTTAGCGGGAATTTTAGTCTTCGTTAGTTACCGCTTTCGTAGAGACTTTGCATTATGTGCCATTTTGGCTCTTTGCCACGATGTAATTATTGTTGTGGGTACCTTTGCCATTCTTGGTTTGGTTAAAGGTGTAGAGGTGAATGTCCTCTTTTTAACTGCTTGTTTAACTGTTCTTGGCTTTTCAATCCACGATACCATTGTGGTTTTTGACCGTGTCAGAGAAAACACAAAATATTTATCTAAGAAGAAGAATTTGGTGCAAATCATCAACGAAAGCATTTCTCAAGTCTGGTTCCGAAGCGTTTGTACATCTTTGACAGTTTTAATGACTCTTGGGGCACTTTATATTTTTGGAGGCGAGACCACCAAAATCTTTGCTGGAGCAATGTTTGCAGGTGTTGTAACTGGCTCTTATTCCAGTATTTTTATTGCTTCTGTTACTTTGGGTGTCTGGAATCAAAAGTATGAATCAAAAAGGGTTTCTAAGAGCTCTAAGTAACACAACTTCTACAAAAAACAAATTCCAGTAAATAAAGAGCTTCACACAAGTAAGAATTAATGGCATAAAGGACAAAATGCCGCTTTTTTTATTGAGAGAGAAGTTGAATAATGAGCTGAATCTTTCTTCTAGAGCTGATATCACGATGGATATTGACTTTAGCCTTCAGATGGGAGAAATAAGCATCACATGAATTTGTGGTCTTTTCAATTTGCAAATATGAAAAATTTTGGAAGGTAAAAAGGTAAGGCAAGTTCGTTTTGATTGACCTGAAAGCAGATTTGAGTCTTTTGTGTGCATGTTCTCCTGACTTGTTTCTCTCATTTAAAAACTCTATGTGCTTTTTTTAAGCGTTGTCCCTTTGAATTAAATCCTCTTTAAATGACGACTTTAAGCTCATAATCAAATCCTTTAATTCACTTCCACGTTCTGTCTTTGGTCTTTTGGTCGTATATTTCAAAATGGTTTCGACCTGATGAAAGTGACAGGGCTGGATTGGACCGGAGGGAAATAAACTTTCTAAAAGTTGAATAACCCTTCTTCTTCCATCAATTGTGAAACTGGAAAACTCATATCTTTGATTAATCTCTTTCAAAGCCTTTTCATAATAAATTATTTTCTCTGAATCATTGAAATCGTAATGAATGTTTCTTTTGCTGCTTCTGAAAAGGAATAAACAAAACTCTCTTTTAAAAAGACAAGCGTTAAATAGTAAATTGATCTTTTCTTTATCTTTGAATTCATTTTCCAATTCAGCTAAATTCAATTTGTCTTCTTATTCTTTATGGCATTTATTTTATATTTCTTTTCAAGCTCTGAATAAGTGAATTTATGAAGTGAATAATCATCATATGCTCTTTTTACCAATTCAGTCGACTTGTTTGAAAACCAGTTTTTGCAAATTTTGCATTGAATAGAGAAAAACAAATTAAGAATTGGCATCGGGAGGCAAAGATTAAGCTGATTGAAAACATTAATCCAAGAATAGAAGATTTAAGCCAATCAATAGAATTCCTTTAAAGAAAGGAGAGTAGATCCTGAGACAAGCTCTAGATGACGTTTTTGAAGATTGTTTTGTTCATTTCATTAAGAAAATTAACCCGCAAAACCGCCGCGAATAAAAGCCAGAGCCAAAGCGGTGGCATCAGCGGCATCGTCGGGTTTAATTAAGCCTTTAAGTCCCAAAGAGTGGGAGACCATGGTTTGGACTTCTTTTTTGGTGGCTCTTCCAGAGCCGAATAAAACTTGCTTTAAATGGGTTGGCGTAAATTCCACAATTTTTTCAACCCCGCTCGAAGCCAAGCTTTCTAAAACAACACCACGTCCATGCGCCACACTGATGCCGGTTTTGACGTTTTTTGTAAAATAAATCAATTCAACAGCGGCTGCCTGCGGCTTAAAAGTTTGTATAATTTCGCAAACATCTTGGCGGATTATTTTCAAGCGCTCCCAAAGCTTCAAAGAAGTGCTAGTTGTAATTACTCCACATTGGACCAAATCAGTTTTGCGGTTTTCATAATCAATTATGGAGTAACCAACCAGCGCTATTCCCGGGTCAATGCCTAAAATCCGCATTCTTTAGGAGTTGATTACTTCAAGCTCTTCAGCGGTTAAATCATTTTCTTTGTCGGCTTCTTTCAGTTCTTCTTCATCCAGTCTTAAAGGAGAAAAAGATTGCTGAATTTTTTCTCTTAAACCAGCGGCAAGCGTTGGATTCTCGCGGATGTATTGAAGCGCTGAGTCGCGACCTTGACCAATTTTGGTTTCTTCTCCAGTTTGAAGATCAATCCAAGAATACCAAGTACCTAATTTCTTGAGGTTGCCGATTTGGACGCCCATATCAACGAGTTCACCTTCTTGAGAAATTCCTTGTCCGTAGATGATTTCGAACTCGGCCTTTCTGAAAGGAGGTGCAACTTTGTTTTTTACAACCTTAACTCTAACGCGGTTTCCATACTCGACTTCGCCCTTCTTAAGGGTTTCTATCTTGCGGATATCTAAACGGACAGAGGCATAAAACTTAAGTGCATTTCCGCCGGTTGTGGTCTCGTTGCTGCCGTAAGTTATACCGATTTTTTGTCTCAATTGGTTGATAAAGACAATGGTTGTACCAGTTCTAGAGGTGATTCCAGCAATTTTGCGGAGGGCTTGGCTCATTAAACGAGCTTGCAAACCAGGCAAAGAGTCTCCCATGTCGCCTTCAATTTCAGCTCTTGGAACCAAAGCGGCAACTGAGTCAATAACGATTACATCAACTGCACCGCTGCGGACCAATTGATCAACAATCTCAAGCGCTTGCTCTCCGGTGTCGGGTTGGCTGATTAAAAGCTCGTCAATGTTAACTCCAACTTTTTTAGAATAGTCGGGATCCATTGCGTGCTCAGCATCAATAAAGGCTGCGATTCCACCTTTTCTCTGGAACTCTGCGCAAATATGCATTGCAAGCGTGGTTTTGCCAGAAGATTCAGGACCGTAGATTTCAATAATTCTTCCTTTTGGTATTCCGCCCACCCCGAGAGCCAAATCCAAGTTTAAGGATCCAGTTGCGATCGATTCTATTTTGGTCTTTGGAGCAGCTCCTAAACGCATAATTGAGCCTTTGCCAAAATCTTTTTCAATTTGGTCGAGGGTTAGGCCAAGGGTCTTTAACTTCTCTGGATCAATGGATGAGTCTGTCGAGCTTTTAAAAGAGGTAACAGAGTTTACGCTTTTTTTTGTTTCTGAAGCTTCACTAGCTTTTTTTCCTTTTGCCGCAAATTTTGCCATGGTTTATGTATTTCCCTAAAATATCTGTATAAAAAATTATATTCGATAAAGCAAAGTCATGAGCAAAATATTATAGTTCTTTCTTTACCTCCATTGAAGCAGAAAGTGAGCTTAAAAGCAGCAGAACCCGCAATAACGTCATAACAAAATCCGAAAGTTTTCAAGTGAAAAATTGGGCAAGTAAAAACTAGATTGAATACCAGTTAATGAATATATTGTGAAAAAATAAAACTGGTAGAAAATAGCATGGTTAATTCCTTCAACAGTTCGATTTAGTGAGTCAAAAAATAAAAATAGGAATACTTGCATCGGGGCAGGGGAGCAATATCCCTTCTTTGCTTCAGGCTATTCAATCGAACAAGCTGAATGCTGAAGTTGTATTGTTGATTTCCAATAGGCCAAACTCAGAGGCTTTGTCCATGGCTGCTAGATTTGGAATCCAATCTATGCCGATTAAACCAGATCTCTTTAATTCTATGGAAGAGTTTGATGCAAAGGTAGCTACCGAATTTTGGAATAAGCAAGTTGATTTAATTGTTTTGTGTGGTTATACACGTATTCTTAGTTTGCCTCTAATCAAGGCTTATCCGAATCGAATTTTAAATATTCATCCAAGTCTTCTTCCTGCTTTTGGCGGAAAAGGAATGTATGGAAACAAGGTCCACGAGGCTGTAATCAAGCGTGGGGTAAAAGTTACTGGTTGCACCGTTCACGTTGTCGATGAAAACGTCGATGAAGGGCCAATAGTTGCTCAGTCCGTAGTTGAAGTTGGCAGCTTTGAAACACCAGAGTCTTTAAGAGCAAAGGTTCTACAAGCTGAAGAGAAGCTCTATCCAGAAGCAATTGCTGAATTTGCAAAAGTTCTTAGTGCCTTGAATTTCAAAGATTTGCCTTATTCACTCAAAGAATCGGCCAGTTCGTCTTCAACTCCTGCTCCCAGCTTTTTTGACGATGGACAAAAAGAGTTTCAGGCTGCCAAAAATGGCCGCTCTGGATACGCTCTCTGTGACGTTGGGTTGAAAAGAAAAGAAAATGCCGACACAGTCCTTTTAACCTCTGACGTTCGTGTTCTTGGGGTTGCCGATGGAGTAGGTTCAGCCAAAGAGGGCAAACAAACAAGCCGCATGGTCATGAGCTTCATAGAAAAAAAATGGCAAAACGAGGGAATGATTCTGAACCTGAAATCCCTCGATCACGGTGCCTGGCTCAGAAAGACGGTAATCGAAGCCAACCATCAAATTCTTGGTTGGGCCAAGCAATCTCCAAACCGCGTTGATATTGGAAGCACTCTTGTGGTGGGGATAATTGACGAAGAAAATAATGACATCTTCATTTCAAATACTGGTGACAGTCGCGCCTATCTTTGGCGTTCAGGAACCATGTTTCGTCTAACTCGTGATCACAGCGTTGATTTCGACTCGGAAACCGGAGAGGGAGGCGCTCTAATATTTTATATGGGCGGTATTCAAGGCTCTTTTGGGTTAGATCTCTTTCAGCTCAAACTTTACAAAGGAGATCGCTTATTGCTTTGTAGCGATGGTTTGCTTTATGCGACCGAAGAATTGATTGCTCGTAGATTCAAGGAGAATCTTCCGCTTAAGGAATTTGGAAAAGTTATGCTTCAAGACGCTTATGCGGTGGGAGCCCCCGACAATACCAGCATTGTGCTTTTAGATTATTAATCTCTATTCATAATCTTTTATAATTACTCTGCGAATGAACAATTAATTTTTTCAATTTAGGATCACAACCGGAGACTTTCAATGCATCCTTCTCTCAGTCAAAAGTACAAAAGTGATTCAGTACTTAGTAATGAAACTTTGAAGAAGAAGCTTGAGTTCAATCGCAAACTGAGTGAACAGCAAGACCAAACCGATCCAATCGAAAGATGCACTCGTGAATTTAAATACGAGGACTGCTCCGAACAATATTGGAATCCCGAAGAATTTTCTTTGCTTTATGGAACCTACCTTTGGGAGCAGGCTACTGAAAAACAAAAAATAATTTTAAACCAACTTTATTGGGTGGCTTATTATTCACAAATTATTTCAGCAGAAATTGCCACCATCTTTTTTAACCAGATTGCCGCTGCGGGCATCTTTGCAATGGAAGATTTTAAAATTCTGTGCGATGCTCTGGATTTGGAATCCCGCCAAGAGAGGTGTCATATTAATGCTTTTAAGACCATCTCTGAAGAAGTTGAATGGAAGTTGTTTGGCGAAAGAATTTTGACTTCGCCTATGAAAGGAGTCTTTGAACATCCAACTGTTATTCATTGGACTGATGATCAATTCAAGTTTCAGCGCAGGAACCTAAAACTCTATGGATATGTGATTCTTGCTTCCAATAGTCCTTTTTTGGCTAGTCAGTACTTAACCGTGCGCGGGATCAGGACTCTTAACGGCAAGCTTGTTCAGCACAGGCTTTCTAAATATTATTCTGATGCTCCGAATAAAGAGGAAATCTCCATTCCTTCGGCTATTAGTTATCATCATTTTATTGATGAAAGTTTTCACTTTAATACTTCCAAAACTATTGGACTTGAGCTTCTAAATTATCTTCCAAAGCCAACTGCCTTTGATAGATGGGTGGTAAATAAACTCATTGAGGGTTGCCAAGAGGACCACATTTCATTTTCGGTTGCTATAAATGGAATTTTTTGGCATGATCCGGCTCTTTTGAAGCAGATTTATGCAATCTTAAAATCTAAATCTTTTGGCTTTGACGATAAAGATGCAAAGCATATTATGCAAAAATGCTTCGGTGAAGAGTCCGATGGATTCACCAAATCTCACGAAACATACAAAACCGCCCGTGAATCCTATAAACTTTTCTTGGATGGACTAGACTTCATTGAACCGCAAAACCGAAAGATGCATATAATGAGCAAAACGACACTTGATAAAGTATTAAAGAACAATAAGCGAGCTTTGAACCAATTTTTTAGTAAACAGTTTAATTAATATTATGAAGTACAAAATCTCTTTCCCCAATACTAGTTATCCAGAGCTTGAGTTGCCTGAAAAGGCAAATTTGTCTGAAGAGTTAAGTGCTACCAATTCACCAGTTCTTTTCGGTTGTCGCACTGGTTTATGTGGCACTTGCTTGATTGAGGTCGATAGCTCAAACAGTGATTTGGAAGAGCCAAATGAAATTGAAAAAGAGGCTTTGAGCATTTATGCACCAGGTAACTTAAAGGCTCGTCTGGCTTGCCAAGTCCAAGTTAAATGCAATATGTCGCTTCGAGCTTTATCAAGCCAATAATTACTGTGGTACAAGACTCTAACAAGAATTCCGAAAAAAACTTTTGGTATATAGTCGCTGAATCGAGTGAATTAAAGAGCAAACCAATAAAAAGGCAAATTCTTGGTGAGCTTCTGGTTTGCTTTAGGGATAAAGATGGTAAACCTGTTGTCTTTTTGGATTGTTGCTTACATCGTTCTGGTCAGCTTTCTCAGGGTTGGGTTGAAGATGGAGCTTTAGTCTGTCCTTATCATGGTTGGAAGTATGATTCTGGCGGGCATGTTTGTAGGGTCCCTTCGGAGGGGCCAGAATCACCGCTCTTAAAAAAAAGTTTAAAAACAAAAAAAATTCTTTGCAAAGAAGAGCAAGGTTATATTTATGTTCTTCTTGGTGAGCAATCTTTGGGTGAGCCTTTTCGCTATCCATATTTCAAACAAAAAAATTGGGCAACGGTTAGATTAAAGAATTTCTTTCATAATAATGTAACTAACTGTGTCGAAAATTTTATTGATATTCCTCATACAGTCTTTGTGCACGATGCCATCTTTCGTTTGGAGAAAGGGCATAAAGTAGAGGCCTTAGTTAAGCGACAGAATGGACAAGTTCACACTAGTTATAAAAATGAGACTAATAATCTTGGTAGCTTTAGTTGGTTTTTGAATCCATCTGGTGGAGAAATTAAGCACATTGACATCTTTTTTACCCCCAACATTACCAATGTTACTTACGATTTTCCCAATGGCTGGAAGTATGTAATTACTTCGCAGTCGGTTCCGGTAAGCAATTGGCAAACCATGGTCTACACCGACATAACTTATGATTTCGGCTTTTGGACAAAGCTTGCCTGGCCAATAGTCAAAAGGCAAGCGCAGAAGGTAATCGATCAGGATTTAAGAATTCTTAAAGAGCAAGGCGAGAATATAAAATTGTTTAGAAGAAAGTTCATTAATACAGAAGCCGACTTGATTCATGAATTAATTACTGAGTTAAGAGACACTCTGCAAGAGGGAGAAGATCCTTTGGGTTTGCCCGATAAAGAGGTGGAAATTTCTTTTTTTATATGACAAAAATTGCGAAAACACTTTCCTTCTTTCCTCTTCTTCACCTGTTTTTTGTGCTTGTGTCTTTGTATAACTTTTTTGCTGTAAGTTTTATTTTTGGATTTATTCTTTCTTTTTTCTCAATCTATTTTTTACCAATCCTTTGTTTCCGTTTCCATAACCGTTTTTATCCCTATAGAGAAGGAAGATTTTTTCTTGACCGTAAAGAATATGTGCCTTGGTGGGGAGTTCATCAATTTCAGCTTTTATTTATTGCACTTCCTGCTTTAGAAAGTATTTTGAGACTGTACCCAGGATTTTATAGTTTTTGGCTTAGGCTTTGGGGGAGCAAAATTGGAAAAAATGTTTATTGGACTCCTTTAGTTGAAATCCTTGATCGCTCAAACTTAGAGATTGGCTCTAATGTAATTATCGGGCACAAAGTGTGTTTGTTAGCGCACGTGATTAATAGCCAAAAGTCAGGGCTCATACTTTACGTAAAAAATATAAAGATTGGCAGTAACTCCTTGATTGGTGCGGGTTCTCGTTTTGGGCCTGGCGCGGTTGTTGAAGATGGTTCAACAGTACCTGTTCTGACTGACCTCAAAATCAATGAGACTTTTCAAGAATGAACTCAAAAATAAACTTTGTCGCTCCAATTCTCTGGTTTTTGAGAAAACTCTTTTTACAAAATGCTCACAGTCGCTTTTTAAAGAGTCTAGAGGATCCAGCTAAAACCCAAAAAGAGCTTCTAAAGGCCCTAGTTAAAGATTTAAGTAAAACAGAATATGGGCAAGAATATAAAGTTTTAGAAAATGATACTTACCAAGAATTTCAATCGAAGCTTCCCCTCGTGTCTTATGAAGATTTAGAAAAATATATTCACAAAATGAGAACGCAAAATGCCTCTGGGATTTTAACAAGCAAAAAAACTCTTTGCTGGGAAACAACCTCTGGAAACAGTGGGCCGAAGAAATTAATTCCTTATAACCGAGATTTATTAAATTCTTTCGAAAATACTTTTAAAATCTGGGCTTGTGATTTGCTTATGAATGGCCTTAACTTGAATAAAGTAAAGATTTTCTTTAGCATTTCTCCTCCGGTTAGTGAAGAACAAATTGGCTTTAAAAGCGATTTTGAATATTTAGGCAAATTGCTGTCCTTTGTTCTTAAATTCTTTGTGCTGGCTTTTAAGAAGGCAAAAGCCAAAACAACTTTAGATAATTTCCAAAAAGAGCTCAGCCTTTTGCTTCTCCGGGAGGCGGATTTAGAAGTTATATCAATTTGGAGTCCAACCTATTTTCTGTCTCTTTTAAATTATATTGAAAGAAATGTTGATTCTCTTGTTCGTGAGCTAGAGCCAGATGCAAGGATTTTGCTTCTAAAAGAAAAGCTTATTCCTTGGCAAAAAATTTGGCCAAACCTTAAATTGATCTCTTGTTGGAGCTCGGCTGGAGCTGCTCCGGCTGCTAAGCATTTAGCGTCTATTTTTAAAGAGGTTAAGCTTCAGGGAAAAGGGCTTCTTTGTACAGAGGCTCCTTTAACCCTCCCTTTTGGAGCTCATGGATTGTGCCTTCCTTTGCTTGAAGAAGTTTTCTTTGAGTTTCTTGGTGAGGATGGAAAGATTAAGCTTGTGCATGAAGTGGAACTTGAGGCTGTCTATGAGCTGATTATCAGCCAAAAAGGCGGATTCATGCGTTATAGAAATGGTGATAAAGTCAAAGTACTTACTAAGTTCAAAAGTTGTCAATTCAATAATATCCAAGTACCATGTCTTGAATTCGTT
>JANRMG010000309.1:0-9812 GCA_033761855.1 Candidatus Caenarcanales bacterium | reverse complement strand
TAAAAGCAAGGATTTTGAGGTTGATTTGTCGGGGGCAGTGCGAATGAAGGATGAAACCAGAAAGCTTATCCTGACCGAGTATCAGAGGAACAAGCAAGAAGAAATCATTCATCCGCTTTTAAAGCAGAAAGTGAAGTATGGTTTGTTGCCGCATTTTCAGGCTAAATTATTGGCAAAAGCAATCCGTGATGAGATGAAGACTTACGCTCCTTATTTAATAAAATAATGTTTGTATTGGTAAGCTACGATATTGGTGAAACAGAGGACAAGGCAGGAGCCAAGCGTTTGCGCAGAGTTGCCCAGGCTTGCGAAAATTTTGGACAGCGTGTTCAGTTCTCGGTTTTTGAGTGTAATGTTTCCGATAAAGAGTGGACAAAGTTGAAATTGGCTCTTTTGAAGCACTTTGACCCGGAAAAAGATAGCTTAAGATTCTACTTTTTAGGCTCCAACCAAGGTAGAATAGAACATCATGGAGTGAAGCCATCCATCGATTTTGAGGGTGAGTTAATAGTTTGAAATTCTGCTTAAAGCTTTTAAAGACAAAATCATTTCCGCGAACCCCTAGCGATCATAAAAACTCTGGCGGGTTCGCGTTTCCTTTTGCAATCGGCTCACAAATGTTGGAAAATACATTATTGACTTTAGATTTATCGGATAAAAATTTAAAGTCTGCGGAAACTGACAATTTAGACCTTAGGGCTCTAGGGACTCAGGGTTCGCAGTTTCAGCCTTCTATCCGGAGGCTGATGGATTGAAACAGTTGACCCTTCAAAAGAGGTTAAACCATTAACGGTTTCAGCCTTCTATCCGGAGGCTCAAACCTTTTTCTGATTTCTTCAATTAATTTCGGTTAGGCTTTCTCCAAAACTAATCACCCTCAATCAACCCACCCAAACCGCCAAGCAAACCACCTTGTCCACCACTTAAAAGCCCGCCTTGCTCTACGGCACTGCCACCGCTGCGAGGAGCCGATGCAATAATACGATTGGCTAGTCTTGAGAATGGAAGTGTTTGTAAATAAACTTTGCCCGGCCCTTTTAAAACAGCAAAGAAGAATCCTTCGCCACCAAATAAAAGGTTTTTAACACCTTTTACAACTTCGATGTCATAGTCAATTCCTGGTTGAAAAGCCACAATGCAACCGGTGTCTACCTTTAGAATCTCTCCAGTTTTCAACTCAATTTCATGGATGGTTCCTCCCGCATGAAGAAAGGCCTGACCATTGCCTTTTATACTTTGCATTACAAAGCCTTCTCCGCCAAAGAAACCAGCTCCAATCCGCTTTGTAAAGGCAATGCTAATATCTGTTCCGCGCGAAGCGCATAAAAAGGAATCTCTTTGGCAAATTATTTCTCCACCAAAATCAGTTAAATTTATTGGAATGATTTTGCCCGGATAAGGCGCTGCAAAAGCTAGTTCACAAACTTTATTACTTTTATTTTCAAAGATTGTAATAAATAAACTTTCACCAGATATTAAACGTTTACCGGCCGTAAAGAGTTTATCCATGAGGCCAGAATTTTCTTTGTCATCGAGTTTGGTTTCCAGTTCAATGCCTTCATTCATAAACATCATGGAACCAGGTTCGGATACAAGACTTTGACCAGGCTCAAGAGTGAAAATTGCCGCTTGGAGGTCATCTCCAATGATTCTGTGTTTTGGTATATTCATTTGGGGATTGGATTAGTGTGGTTATTATTCTATCCAGAGGCACCTAAAAATAAATATAAAATAAAGAAAATACCTAATTAACTAATGCTTCAGCCACCTGAATTTGACTCAAAACTTGAAATAACTCTTGATACAAATTAGAGCTATTTTCACCAAGTGGCGTAAGAACAGTGTCTCCGTCAACAATGGTAACAATGTGAGCATCAGGAATGTTATCTGTTATTTGCATTCCATCGCCAATGATAATGCTCTCTATTCCAACTTTGATACCTTCTTTAATTTCTATATTCCTGCCATAAATAATCTTTATGGAGTATTGGGATTTTGAAAATATGGAAACAACTTATTTTTTGGCAGCCTGTTTACTTAAGACAGTTAAAAAGTTTCTTCCAGAGACCGGCAAAACAACCTTTCCGTCCACGATTTTTTGAGGAGTAAGTTGGAATTTTTTGTAGTATCGATTATTTGCAGCTGCATCAATATCAATGGCTGCGCCTTCCAGAGATACACCGGCAAATAAACCTTTGCTGCGAGAATAAGAATAAACTTCAGCATTTAAATTACTGTCAACACCAGCTGAGGCGCTACGTCCAACCGGGCCTGCGGCGATGGCTGCATCAGCTCCTAAAGTAAATTTGCCATTCAAAATATTTTTAACGCTGCGATCCGATTTGAAAACAAGCACCAAATCGCTCTTTTGGGCACCGCCTTGGTAACCAACGCTTCCAGCGGTTGAAGTAATAAATACTGGATTACTCCATTGACCATTTGCTTGTTTAATTGAAAGAATTCCGCGACCTCTTTCTCCGCCAATAATAAAGCCTAATTTAAGCATTCCAGGAATTACAGCAATTCCTTGTGCATTCTCTAAAAGTTCGATTGGAATACCACTTTCGGGGATGGCCATTATTTGTTTTAAAACAATTGTTGCATTGTTTACTTTAGTATCTTCTTGAGTTGCGCCAAAGGAAGCTTGATTAGAATTCAAACTAAGAACCAACAAAATAAAGCTCATAAAAGCTGCAAATAATAAAAGCTTTTTGTTTTCGTTTCCAGCTTGTAGATTTTTAACTTTGGTTTCTTGTTTAAAAAATTTTTGATACATTGCTTTAATCTCCAAATTCCTATTGTCAATTTTATTAATTAAATTACCTGGTGATTCCTGAAATCGCAAATCCTAACACTTCTCTTTGTGCGCCTCTTAGTGAATGCTAACCCAGTTAGTACTAACAAACAGCTTTTTGGTGAATCAAAAATGCAGCAATTAAACTGTAAAAAAACTTAAGGCCTATTGGCCTAATCTTGCAAATAATTCATTCATTGTTTCTACTCTCTTAGTTTTTATGTATCTATTTCTAATCATAAGAAACGTGTGTTCGATGAAAAGATAAATGACTAAAGGTAGGAAAGGGTTGGTGTTAGGGGCTTCCGGCAGCAGCCTCACCCCTCCCGCTTCGCTCCTTCCACTCTCCAATTTGGAGAGTGGCCAGGGGAGAGGCCGAACCCCAGAATTTTCGATGGTTCACCCGGTCGATTGCCACTTAAGACTGGAAATGAAGCATAAGTGAAAGCTCCTTCCACTTACAATCTGCTTCACGCTAAGTGTGTCTGACGGGGTATCTATAGGGTTTAGTTTTTATTACTATTATAATTTTTGTCGAACTCACGTTAAGTAAGATTTATATTTAAGGCTGTTAGCGGCTGTTCACGTTGTGGATGTAATTTGTGGTTGTAAAACTAGTTAAATAATCTCAGGAAAATAGTCTTGTGATTTTTTATAAATCTACTAGTCTAAGCGAGAATTCGTGATAAAACTAAATCTTTAATATGGCCAAAATCTCGCAACTAGAAAGCCTGACAACTGCTAAACCTAAAGACAGATTGAACAACAAAAGGAAGTTTAAGCGAAATTGATACAAAAATTTTTCGAATTTGAAAGATACAAAACCTCTTACAAGCAAGAGATAATCGCAGGAATCACGACTTTCCTCACGATGTCTTACATTATTGTTATTAACCCGGCCATTTTGGAGGCCGCTGGATTCCCTCGTGGCCCAGCGTTAACCGCTACGATTTTTGCCGCCGCTTTAGGAACGCTTTTGATGGCATTTTATGCTAAACGACCTTTTGCAATTGCGCCCTACATGGGAGAAAATGCTTTTATAGCTTATAGTGTTGTTCAGGTTATGGGTTATAGCTGGAAACAAGCTTTAACAGCTGTATTTTTGGCCGGTGTCCTTTTTATTTTATTAACCATTTTGCGTGTCAGAAGCTGGCTGGCAGAAGCAATTCCCGATTCTTTAAAATATAGTTTTCCGGTAGGCATCGGTTTATTCTTAACTTTAATAGGCCTCAACCAGAGCGGAATAATTGCTCCGGGAGAGGGAGGAGCACCCTTGCACGTTGGAAATTTGGCAAGTCCTAGTGTGCTTTTGGCAGTTGGTGGTATTTTTTTAGTGGCTGTACTTTTGGCTCTTAGAGTTCATGGTGCTTTGCTGATTGCAATTGTTGGAATTACGCTCCTCTCTTGTTTGCTGGGAATTACCGCTTGGCCAGAGCAAATACTGAGTTTTCCTCCGTCTTTAGGTCCTGTAATGGGGCAATTAAGCTTTGATGATGTTTTGACATGGAAATTCCTGCCTTTAATCATCATTATTTTTGTAATGGCTTTTACCGATACTCTTGGTACTTTAATTGGACTTTCTGCTAGAGCTGGTTTGCTCGACGAGAAGGGAAATTTGCCAGAAATAGAAAAACCAATGATGGTAGATGCAGTCACCACTACAATTGCACCGTTGGTGGGCACAACCACTGCTGGAGCTTATCTGGAATCAGCTGCAGGAATTGAAGCGGGTGGGCGTTCGGGTTTTACGGCTTTGGTGGTTGCCATCTTGTTTATTTTGTCTTTGTTCTTTGCACCGCTCCTGACAATGGTACCGCCGCATGCCTACGGGCCATCGTTGGTTGTGGTTGGGCTCTTTATGCTTGAACCAATAAAGCTTATGGACTTTAAAGACTATACCAATGCGGTTCCCTCTTTTTTAACCATAGTCCTGATGAGCTTTACCTTTAATGTTGGAATTGGAATGACGGCTGGTTTTATTAGCTTTGTCCTCCTGAAGCTCTTTACCGGGCGCTACAAAGAAATTCATCCTGGAATGTGGCTCTTGGCCTTGCTTTCTCTTTTATTCTTTATCTTTTATCCTTATACAAAGTAATGAATTCGGACAATCAACAAACAATCGAAAATTACATTCAGCAAATACCTAAAGCTGAGTTGCATTTGCACATAGAAGGAACCCTTGAACCAGAGCTAATGTTCGAATTAGCTGCAAGAAATAAAATTGCTTTACCATTTAAATCCGTTTAAGAAGTTCGTAAAGCTTAGGAATTTAATGATTTGCAATCTTTTTTGGATATTTATTATCAGGGTGCACAAGTTCTGCTTCAGGAGCAAGATTTCTACGATTTAACTTGGGCTTATTTAATAAAATGCCAAGCACAAAATATCCGTCACACCGAAATATTCTTCGATCCACAAACTCACACCGATAGAGGAATAGCTTTCGGAACTGTAATCAATGGAATTCATAAGGCTCTTGAGGATGCGAAACAAAAACTAAATATTTCTTCAGCTTTAATTCTTTGCTTCCTTCGCCATTTGAATGAGGCTTCGGCTTTTGAAACTTTAGAGCAAGCTTTGCCTTATAAAAACAAATTTATTATGAATTAATTGCCGAGCTTAATCTTTATGCTGCCACTTCCAGTGAACTTTTTAAAGAATAGAAAAAGATTGATTAGCAAATACGAATTATTTTTAACTATAGTTTCTTTTTAGTTAATGAGTTATTGTTTAGAATTTAGTTAGATTGTTGACTAATAATTTCTTTTTAGGAACATAATTTTTATAGGCCACATTAGACTCTGTGGGAAAGGATAAGGACTTATGTTAAATTTTTTCTTAAATTTATTAATCAGTGCTTTAGCTGTTTTTTTAGTGCCAAATTGTTGCCGGGCGTTCATGAAGACGGCTTAATGGCTTTAATTCTTGTTGCTCTTTTACTTGGTTTTGTTAATGCAGTAGTTAGGCCTATTCTTTTGGTTTTGACTCTTCCTATAAATGTTATAACGTTAGGAATTTTTACTTTTGTAATTAACGCTTTGATGATACTTTTAGTTGATTCATTGCTAGGTTCATTTACAGTGGATAACTTTTGGTGGGCTTTAATATTTAGCTTTGTTTTGGCTATTATTTCTTCTGTTTTGCATGCAATTTTGCCAAGTAATAAAGCTGAATTGACTGGTCAAGCTTAATACTTGAGTCTGTTTGCTTACCTATGCCGGTTTGGTTGGTGTAGTTTTTGGTTTTGCTTCGTAAAAGTTTTTTGGGAAATATGATTGCAAGCCTGCAAACAGCTTTTACTTAACCTGTAAAAATTGACGATTTAGTGGTTCTAGAGGTTGAATGGGGAAGAGCCGAGGAAATTACTTTAACTTATGTTGTAATTAAAATTTGGGATTAGAGACGATTAGTAGTGTCTTTGAGCTACTTTTTAGAAAAGCCTTTCCAGAATTAGACTAAGACTTCAGCCGATATTCTAGGAGCCGTATTTATTTATGTTGATTACACTCTTCCAATCAATGAAATAAGACATGAATTTATAAGACTTTTGGACGAGAGTAATCTCTGTAACAAACAAGCCTGCGCTACAGGTAACTGAATGCTCAGAAAAAACGATTCAGATCCACGCACTTATCTCATCAAATTATTCTCCAACTAATTTTGATTTGCGTCGTTACGTTCGGGAAGGCCTTGTAAACTTCATCCAAAAAACTATCCAGATTCATTGCCAAGAAATCGATTTATCTCAGATTCTTTACAAGTCACGACAGAACTAATGGAAAGCAAAGATTCAGCGCCTCAAATGTTGAGAAAGTTCATTTGCTGAATTAGCTGTTTTAAAAATGAGGCCATTAAGTAGAATGAGTAAATGCAGAGAGCTTAAAACGAAAAGTATCAAAAAGTTCGTCTAAAAGCCTGCCCGTGTGAAATTTAGCAAATAAAGCTATGGTCAAATCAACCATTTCCTTATCTTGCTTAACGGTGCCATTAAATTTAGTGGATTAGTTGTATTTAAAGAAAGATTATTTGAGAATCTTAGGGATCAAATATCCAACTCAATCTGCCCAATAAAAACTGTTTGCGCCGGACCAGTCATCCAGACTATGTTCTGGGTCTTATCCCATTCTATAACCAATTCACCACCTGGTAGTTTAACTGTCACAGGGCCATCGCCCACTAATCCCTTTAAATTCGCAGCTACTACTGTGGCACAAGCTCCTGTTCCACAGGCGAGTGTTATCCCACATCCTCTCTCCCAAACTTTTAAATCAATGTAATTGCGAGATCTAACAAAGGCAAATTCGGCGTTTATTTTTTGTGGAAAATATTGGTGAGCTTCAACGACGGGCCCATATTTTGTAAGTTCAAAATTATCTAATTCGGCTTGAGAAGACAGAAACACTATTGAATGTGGATTGCCCATACTCACCGGAGTAAAAGTAAAGTTCTTATCAAGAATTTGGATTGGATGATCAATTATGGGTGTCTCCGCCGTTAGTTTTACGGGAATGGAAGCTGCATCTAAAATTGGTGCCCCCATATTTACTTTTACTTGTCCGCCTTCAAGAACAGTTGGTTCAATGATTCCTGCGAGGGTTTCAACTTTAAAACTATTTGCAAATTCATTTTTTGGAACTAAATTTCGGTCAAAAACAAATTTGGCAAAACAGCGCATGCCGTTCCCACACATCTCTCCGAGACTACCATCAGAGTTTATATAATTCCAGGCCAAGTCGCCACCCTCAGACGGGGGATGGACTACAATCAATCCATCGGCCCCAACTCCAAAGTGACGGTCGCATAGGCGTTTAGCTAATTCTTGTTCGGTTATTTTGGGCGGTAAATATTTGTTATGCATCAAGATAAAGTCATTACCTAGACCGTGCATCTTCTCAAAAGGTAATATGTAAACAGACATATTTATGTTTTAATAAATTCAACTATGATTTGTTCTTATAACATTTTAATTTATAAATCGATTTTGAACGACGAGGCTTTGAAACCTTTCAACAACTTGGGAAATCATCCCTTCAGAGCTTAATCCAAATAAAGGCAAATAAAATAAAAATGGCAAAAACTGCTTCTAAAGCCAAACAAGTTCAACAATCCAACTCCATCCATCAATTAGTAGTCGGCAAGATTGATTATTATTTTTTACTTTTAATAGTTTCCATGTGTCTTTTTGGACTTTTTATATTGTTGAGTGCTTCGAGCTATGAATCAGAGAAATTAACTAAACAACCTCAAACTTTTTTCTTAACACAAGCTTTGGCAATGCTCATAGGTATGTTTTTAATGTTTATGATGGCCAATTTTGATTATCGCTTGTTGAGAAAACTAGGTTGGATTTTTAGTATTTTTGCCTTAGTTTGTTTGATTTTAGTTGACTTTTCGCCCCTTGGAATTACTTCAGGCGGCTCTCAAAGATGGTTATCACTGGGTCCGTTAAGTTTTCAGCCATCAGAAATTGCCAAAATTTCTTGCTTAATTTTAATGGCCGATGGCCTCTCAAAATATCGCTGGAACTCGGCAAATGTTCTTCAGCGAGTTGTTTTATGTTTGTTAATTGCTGGTTTAATCCTCAAGGAACCAGATTTGGGAACTGCAGTTTTAGTTCTTTCTTCTTGTGCCTGCCTTTTGATTGCCGCAGGCTTAAACTTGGGTATTGCTTTTGCAACTGCTTTAGTCGGTGTGGGTGGTATTTATTTAAGTATTATGAACAATCCCTATCAATTAAACCGCTTTATGGGTTGGTTGGCTCCAGAGAGAGATCCGCTCAATACAGGCTACAACCTTCTTCAGTCTTACTACGCAATTGGGTCTGGCGGAATATTTGGGCTTGGTTATGGTCAATCCATACAAAAACTCGGCTATTTACCTATAAGTTACGCCGATTTTATATTCGCCATTATTTGCGAAGAACTTGGCATAATAGGCTGCTTTATGGTTTTGTTTTTCTTTCTTAACCTTCTTTGGAAAGGCACTGACATTGCTTTAAAGGTGCCGGGCAATTTTGGAAAGCTTCTTGGAATTGGGATAATAAGTTCTTTGTGCATACAAGCCATTTTTAACTTAGGTGGTGTCGTGGGTTTGTTACCAGTAACGGGAATGCCACTGCCTTTGATTAGCTATGGTAAAACCTCGGTAGTAGTGGTTGGGTTTATGCTTGGCATATTGTTAAACATTTCACGGCATAAACTAGTTAAAGTAAATCCACTTAAAGTAAATCCTCAAGGAAAGCAAATTCCCCAGCCGCATTCGCGAGAAGAAAAAATATTATCCAAAAATTTAAGATCTTCTGACCAAGCTCTAAACTTTGTAACCATTAAATAGTGGATTCATAATTTATAATCTAGGTGTCTGCTACCTCGATTATGAAAAGAATTTTTAGTCACTTTTTTCTTTTACAAATACTAATGTTTTCTTCCCTCACTCTCTCATTGGGAGTTTCGGCAAGAATTGTAAAAGCCAGCAATGGTCATGCCTCTGCAGCTAAAGTTGCCAATCTTCTTGAAGAGGCCGCTAAAAATTTTAGAGACAAGAATTATCAATATTCGGTTGAACTTTATAAACAAGCTTTAAGTCTTGATGATAGTAATCCTGGTGTTCACTTTGGTCTTGGAGCCTCCTATTTGGCAATTAAAGATTATCCGCTTGCGGTTGAATATTTGCAGCGCGCAATTGAATTAAATCCAGCTTTAGTTGAAGCTTATTTTAGTTTGGCTCTGGCCTATCAAGGCATGTCTCAACCAAGTCAATCCCTTAAAGTTTATCGCCAAGGTCTTGGTTTGGACTTGGGTACGGGTTTACCCCGCAGATCTTATTCTAATCAAGTAACAATTTCCAATCCAGAAGATAGCCCTAGAGCTCGTCAAAGCGACTACCAAAAACCGGCTGCAACATCTCAAAACAATTCTGGTTCTAGTTCTTTAGAAATTATAGAGAGTCCTGAAAATCCTGTACAAGAGGTAGAAACACCAGAGGAATACAGTAAATTGGGTTTGGACCCTGCTGACCA
>JANRMG010000308.1:0-2779 GCA_033761855.1 Candidatus Caenarcanales bacterium | reverse complement strand
CTCTACCGGAGAAGTAATGGGAATTGATACCAACTTTGGGGCTGCCTTTGCCAAAGGCCAAATTGCCGCAGGACAAAACATTTTGCAGAGCAGAACAGTCTTCTTGAGCGTCAACGATTGGGAAAAAGATCATCGCTTAATTAACATTGCTAAAACCTTCGACGAGCTCAATTTCCTTATCTACACGACTGAGGGAACATACAAATTCCTCAAGGATAATGGAATCAAATCAACATTAGTCCGCAAAGCCAAAGAGGGTGAACCAAATATTTTAAACTTACTGGCTGAGAGAAAGGTTTCGTTATTGATAAATATTCCGCGTGGCAAAGAAGCCCTTGAAGACAATATGTCCATGAGGCGTCTTGCCATTCTTTTGGATATGTCTTTAATAACCACTCTGGCTGGGGCCGAAGCGACAGCTGAGGCCATGAAGTCTTTGCATGCTGGAGCTTCCAAGAACTCTGAGACGGGTTTAAATATAAAAACGCTTCAGGAATACCACGCTGAATACCAAACTTCTCTCAAACAGCTGGATGGAGATTTGATAAAGGGATGAGTAATTAATCCCCACACACCCAGCACAAAAAGCTAAAGAACAACAGGTAGGCGCCCCCTTTAATAAAGGGGGTCGAGAAACCATATGTGACTTCACGGATTGTTTTTGTTCGAGGGGGGATTATTTCTTAATAACTCATAACCCTCTCACCCTTCAAACCTTCACTCACACTTTCTCCTTTCACAAAAATGTGTTTTACTTAATTCATTATGAGAATTTAAATTCATTACAACTCTTCCCTGCATGACAGAGCCCAGCACAAAAGCAATAAGAGAACCAAAACCCTTCGCTGGTAACAACCGTTCCAAGCTGGATATTTCTGCTTTTGTTTTAACCCACAACGACGAAAGTAAGATTAAAAAGTGCTTGGAAAGCCTGTCTTTTTGCAAAGAGATAATAGTAGTTGATGCTGGTAGTACGGACAGAACACAACAAATTGCTAAAGAATTTGGAGCCAAAGTTTTTTATAACGACTTTAAGAGCTTGGCTTCGCAAAAACAATTCGCACTTGAGGAATGTAATAATCCTTGGATTTTGTATATTAAACCTGAAGAACGCGTTGATGAAAGCTTGTATCAATTTTTAACATTAGGTGATTTAGATTCAGGTGATGGATTTAAAATTAAAATCTTGCATCGCTTTTTGGATAACTGGATGTTCCATTCTGGTCTTTATCCAAATTACAAATTACGCCTTTTCAGAAAAAGTAAAGTTACAATTTGCACAGAAACCCTCGATGGATCGACAAAAGTCGAAGGAATAGTAAAAAACACTAATTGCTATTTGCTTTCACATCCTTGGAATGGACTGAGTGATTTTTTCGTAAAACAAATAAAAAATTCAAACAAAATCGCTGAAATAAAGTTTAGCAAAGGACAACACAGTAGCTTTCTAGATGCAGTATTAAGAGCAAAATATAAATTCTTTAATCGCTACTTTTTTCAACTAGGATTTTTTGATGGCGCGGCTGGCTTCGCCTATTGCCTGAGTTCAGCGCTGGTTACCAACTATAAGTATTTAAGACTTTGGGAACTTGGAAAAAAATATTCGGAAAAAAGCTTTGTTCCACAAAACTGGCTGCTACGAACTTTATTATTACCCTTGCAAGGAATCTATTCTCTTATTGTTTCTTCACGCGCTTTTGCCTTCCAAAGAGAAATTCTAAAGAGTCAAAGCTTAGACGTTCCGGTAATTTCGGTGGGTAACCTCACGGTGGGAGGCTCTGGCAAAACACCATTTGTTGTCTGGCTTGCAAAGTCTTTAGCAAAACTCGGTGTTCAAAATATAAGCATTCTAAGTCGTGGCTATAAAAGCAAAGAAAAACCTTCCAAACAAGAAAAACAAACTGAAATTGCTACTCAACTACCTCTTTCAGAGCAGATCTCGAGCTTAAGCAAAAAAGAAAAAACAAGTGCGTCTATTCTTTCTTTACCTAAAATTGTTGAATTCAATTCCTCAGCCGAAGAAGTGGGCGATGAGCCTTTGTTTATGAAAAAACAACTGGCAGCTTTTGGTGTTAATGTTTTAGTTTCGGCTTCGCGAGCATCAGCTGGAAGATATGCCATAAACCAACTTAATTCTCCAATTTTAATTTTGGATGACGGCTTCCAACATTTTCAGCTGAAGCGCAATCTAAATATTTGCCTCGTGGATTGCTCTGATCCTCATGGTTTTAGTTTACTGCCACTCGGCACAGGCAGAGAGGGATTCCAAGAATTAAAAAGAGCCGATGCCATCGTGCTTACGCGCAGCGAAATTAATCCAATACTCAAAAATAAATATTTAAAGCAAATTAAAAAGTACGCACCCAACAAAGAGGTTTTTGTTTTAAAAGAAGAAATAAAAAAATTCACGGTTGGGCTTACCCCTCTGCAAGAGTTTATGCAAAATAAAAAGGTCTTGGCTTTTTGTGCGCTCGGCAATCCAATGCAATTTTTTGCACAACTAAAAAGTTCAGGAGCAAATGTGGAGCAAACTTTTTCATATAGAGATCATCACTTTTATACAAAAGAAGATTTAGAATTTTTGGAAAAACAAAGAGTATATTCAGAATGTGATTACATGCTAACTACAGCAAAAGATGCGGTAAAAATAGCGCAAATTCCTGACTCTCAAATTACAAATAATATAATTGTGGCTCACCAAGAAATAATAGGCTTATACAGATTAAATGATGGGATTCAAAATTGCATTCAAAATCATATTCCCATAGGAATCGATGAT
>JANRMG010000307.1:0-2545 GCA_033761855.1 Candidatus Caenarcanales bacterium | reverse complement strand
GACGAATTTGATGAAAGTGAAAAAAGCAAATTTGAAGAAAAAGATCCAGAAAAAGAATTTAACAATTTTTTGAATGATGAACATTTTCCTCAAGAAATCATTGATTCCTTGAGAAAGAGAGGTTGGAAAAATTCAATTGAGAAGATATTTAAGAGAAATGGTGCTAGAAAAGTTTTCAGGGACAATGAGTGGAAAAACTCAGAACCATGGTTAGAGAATGCTAGATTAAATACCCAATACAAAAAATATACAGAAAGTATACTTTCAGATTTCGTTCATAATGGCCCAAGAGCATTAGTTATGATAGACAGTAAGCGTCTTAGAACTGAAATGTCAGAGGATTTACTTAAAAGAATCAACAATATTTGGATAATTTTTCTCATTGAATTTGTAAAAGCGTTTCAGTTAAAGATTTCTAATGAGCTTAAAGAAGATTTTTCGCGTTTTATTAAGGATCTTAAACAACTTGGCTATGCTGATTATGAGAATTATTTAGATAGTGAGAAGAATTCTTCTGAGAGCTAAAATTAAACAAATTAAAAACCCAAAAAACCGCACACCGACAAAGTTTGAAATATAATTTACTTACTAAATATTTACGATAATAAATGTTCGATAACTTAACCGATAGATTACAAGCCGTACTTCAAAAAGTAAAAGGTGACGACAGACTCACCAGCGAAAATGTGGATGCTTCGCTAGCCGAAATCAGACGTGCTTTAATCGAAGCTGATGTCAGTTTAAAAGTAATAAAGATTTTCCTCGACCGGGTGCGCAAAGCCGCTGTCGGTGAGAAGGTTATTAAAGGCATTACTCCAGCCCAAAAATTTATTCAAATCGTTCATGGTGAACTAATCAATCTTTTGGGTGGCAAGGTTGAGGCGGTAAATCTTTCGGGTTCGCCTAGTGTATTTATGTTACTCGGCTTGCAGGGCTCCGGTAAAACCACAACGGCTGCAAAGTTAGCGCTTAAACTAAAAAAAGATAATAAAAAAGTTCTTCTTACCGCTCTTGATTTGCAAAGACCTGCGGCTATAGAACAGTTAATTCAGCTGGGATCTCAGATTGATATTCCAGTTTATTTTGAAAAAGACAACTCAGACGTTCTTGAAGTGGCCAGCAATGCCTTTAAGCAAGCCTCTACCGATAACTATGATGTTGTAATCTTCGATACAGCTGGTCGTTTGCAGATTGATAATGAATTGATGGCCGAGCTGCTGCTTTTAGACCGCAAATACAGACCGCAAGAAAAACTTTTGGTAGTTGATTCCTTAATCGGACAAGAAGCGGTAAACGTTGCAGAGGCCTTTAATAGCCAGATTGGAATCACTGGTTCCATTTTGACTAAACTGGATGGAGACTCGCGCGGGGGTGCTGCCCTTTCGGTGGTGGAAAGCACAGGCACCAAAGTTAAGTTTATGGGTCTCGGCGAAAAAATTGAGCCGCTCGAAGAATTCGATCCAGAGCGTATGGCTAGCCGTATTCTTGGTTTTGGGGACATTGTTTCGCTGGTTAAAAAAGCCGAAGAGCAATTCGATAAAGAAGAATCAGCAGCGCTTGAAAAGAAACTAAAAAAAGGAGAGTTGACCTTTGAAACCTTCTTGCAGATGCAGCGCATGATGAGCAAGTTAGGTAATTTGTCTCAAATCTTTGGACTTCTCGGATTGAATTCGGTTTTGCAGATGAACAAAGATGACCGCGAGAAGCTCTTTGAGGAAGGCCAGCAAAAGCTTAAACTCTATGAATTTGCCATTCAGAGTATGACTGTTGTCGAGAGGAAAAATCCTGATTTAATCAACCCAAGCCGCATCCGCAGGATTTCTAAAGGCTCTGGATTGAAAGAAAATCAAGTTGGTCTTCTAATCAAAGAGTTCACTCAAATGCGTTCAATTGTGAAAATGATGGGACCTTTTGGCAAGCCGGGAGCCACGCCAAACCCACAAGAATTGGCGCTTATGATGAACAAAACCAGTAAATTAGAGAAAAAAGAAAAGAAAAAAGGCGGACCCTTTGGCGGTGGTTCATTCATGAAATTTTAATCGTTTTCAATTTCAATTTCAATTTCACCGTTAGATAACCTGTGAAGGTGAATATGGGATGAGGTATCAACCGAGTTTTCAATTTTTACATCCTTTACATTTGATAAGCTTTGTTTTTCTTTAGGACGTAAATGAACTTTGTAAAAGTCTGAGGTTTTAACATTTTCGGAAATAATAACTTCTTGGGCTATTGCCTGAGAGGAACCAGAAGATTTAGTCTCTTTTAAATTATTTGAAACTGTCGAATTTTTGTCATTTATTTTGTCTGAAATATCTTTTATTTGTAAAATTTCTTGCTCTTTAAGTAATTGGTCTTGAAGCTCTTGCTGTTTGATTTGTTCATCTTTAATTTGTTGCTCTTTCAATTGTTGTTCTTTGAGTAATTGGTCTTGAAGCTCCTGCTGTTTGATTTGTTCATCTTTAATTTGTTGTTCTTTCAACTGTTGTTCTTTAAGTAATTGGTCTTGAAGCTCTTGCTGTTTGATTTGTTCATCTTTAATTTGTTG
>JANRMG010000306.1:0-4184 GCA_033761855.1 Candidatus Caenarcanales bacterium | reverse complement strand
TTTACACTTCGGGCATATTATTTTTTCTTTTTTCATCACTCTTTTAAAACGGATTTTTCCTTATTGTCTCAAAATTCTTTTAATCTTCTCTCTCTGACCGCTTTTTCGTCTCTTTTGGGTACTCCTTTTCCTGTATTGCCCGGTAATCAACCCCCTGTTAATTAATCCAGTAATTAATCATCCTCTTAACAGCCCACAATTGGGGCAAAGCCTTAATTCAAAACCACAGTTAGGTAATCTTTCTGTTAATGCAATTTCTCAAAGCCAGATTTCAACGTTTAACCAAATTAATATTTTTTCAAATGAATCTAAAAGCCTTATTTATAGTTCTGATACAGAAATAGTCAATAACAAAGGAATTCAACAAAGTTCATCAATGGAAGTTTCCGAAGACGGAAGTGTTTATTTATTGGCCGAAAATAATGAGCAAAATCCAAGTCCTTTGGAACCAATTAATCTTGTAAGTTCACAGTCTCAATCAGCTTCCTTAAATTATTTTCCTTTAGCTCCAAATAATAATGAAGAAAGTTCAGATGTTTTCAAGCAAGATTTAATCAAATTTGTAGAAGTCCAAATTCAAAATGGAGCTTCTTCAGGAAGCGTTTCTGGGGTTGCTGATGATGAGAATTTTAGTGAAATTTTTAATTCCATTAGAAACACCTTTAGAGAGAGTGTGGTTAATGCGCTTTTCCCTAATACTGCATTTGACCAATTGCCTAATCTTGCTGGAAGTCCAATAGAAGAATGGAGCGGATGGCCTGGTTCTGGAGGCAACGCTCCAGCTAAAGCTAATTGGGACAGTGAAACCTGGATGGCTTTTACAAACTATTTGGAATCTCTACCGGCTGACTTGAAGACTGAACTGCGTACTAATCCAATCTACAATCCCAATAGTAGCGGAGAATGGAGACGTCAGATCGCCTCGGCTTACTTTAGAGATACTCGTTTTGGAGATCTTCCTCAATCGAGCAGTCCTCTTTCTTGGACTGGTTGGCCAGGAAGTAAAGAAGCTAAAACTCTTTCTTGGGAAGATCCAAATGTTTGGCAACAATTTGTAGATTATTTAAATGGCTTACCCGAAGCTACAAGACAAGAACTTTTAACCAAGTCTAAGGAAGCTTATCCCGGTGGTTATGAAATAACTAATTTGCCCGATACCTCTAAAGCACCGCAAGGTGGCTGGGGTTGGCAAGCTCGTCAAGATCTATGGGATCAAGTTACTGATAATGGACAACTTCTGCCCTCCGGTGATTTTGACTTTACCTTTATAAGCTCTGTTGAAGGTGGCGGCGTAAAAGTTGGTGATACTGTAATTGTTAAAGGTGCTTGGGGAGAGCATTTCCGTAATATTTTTGATTCAGGTTTATGGCAAGCAAATTGGTTCATCAGGTCACAAGGTGGCTCTAATGGTGAAGGTGGTCCAGATGATTTATATTATGAGGGTGGCTCTAGTGGAGAAGGTGGAGCAGGTATTGTTAATTGGTTAGCCGTTAATCAACCTGTTACTGAGGAAGAAACTGATGAAAAGGATCAGCCTGTTGTAGATACAACAAATAATAAGAAAAAGGACAATAGTTCTGAAGTCTTTTTAGCGCTGATTGGCCCAGCCCAAGTTTTATTAATTCCACTTATTTCGGGCCTTGCAAATTCATTGTTGCCTGCAAATGTAATTGGCACCCCAATGGCTGCTGCGGTTCCAGCCATCAAATCAGCAACTCCTGAATCCATTGTGCCAGGAACTTTTATTTTAACTTCTGGACAAGTCCAACTTACAGCTCCTGCTGTACCTACATTTCAAAAAGTAATGTGGTAGTTTAGCTTTCAGACAGTTTTAAATTAAAAGCTTATGGTTTGTTTTAATAAAAAACCTTTTTCTCTTGCAATTTTTTCTATTGTTCTTTTTTTATTTAGTGGTTCATTAGTCGCTTATGCAGAGCCATATATAGAAATAAATATTCCAAGCAGGCAGTTGTTTTTTAAAGACAAACAAGAAATTCTAAAGAAGTATACTATTGCAGTTGGCCGTTCTAGAGAGATGATGACGCCAATTGGTGATTATAAAATTTTATCTAAAGAGTTTAATCCCGGCTGGATTCATCCTGAAACTAATAAAAAAGTTTTGCCCGGTAAAAATAATCCTTTAGGTACAAGGTTAATAGTTTTTCATAGGGTGGGTGACATTGCTTTGGGAATCCATGGAACAAATGAGCCATCGTCAATTGGTAAATTTGTTTCTCATGGATTTATTCGCTTGAATAATAAAGATATTGAAGAACTTTATAACTTGGTTCAAGCTGGAACGGAAGTTAAAATCCGCTATGAAAGGTTAAGCTGGCTTATGCAAGACAACGCTCTTTATTTAACTATCCAGCCAGATCCTTATGAATCAAGATCTTTGACAAAGGATCTCGTAATTGCTCTTACAAAGCTCAAATATAAAGATGCTACTTTAAATCCTGATTCAATTGAGAAATTACTTGTAAATTCAAGCTCGGCTTCTGCTTCTTTCAAAGCTGTGAATGGTTTAATAGGTTATATGCACAAATAAAAAGCACTAAACCAAAAACTGAAACAGTGCTTTTTATTAAATGTTTACAAAAAAGAAAAAAATTACTTAGCTAATGGTGCAGATTTTTAAAAGACGTAGAAACAAGAGATGGTAATAGATCTAGGAAAAACAAAAGAATATCATTTTAGAAAATTTTAAAAGGGAGGTTACAAGGGGCTTGCCGCCAGCCCCTTGCATCCCCGCTCCCGGGGCGCGACGCCCCGAACCCTCTATTTTTCTGAAGGTACACCCGGCCAATGCGCCTTCCAGAATCAGGATTCTTAACGGCGCATTTCGTTGCTGTTAGCCACTTTTTCAATATGTCAAACACGCACCATTAGTTACTTAGCTTGTTGCTTATCTAAATATTGTTGTCTTTTTTCAAAAAAAGCGTTTAATTCGTCTGAATCAAGGAAGCCATCTTTGTTTTTGTCGGCGCGAGAGAAGCTTTTTAGTCTGAATCTTACACCAGTTTCGTTGGCTGCAAGCTTACCATCATTGTCTTTATCGGATGCTTTGAGCATTTTAGCAGCGGCATCAGAAGGAGCAATAACTTCGGTAGTGGCTTCAGGAGCTGCTGTTTGCTCAGCCGCTAAAGAAGCAATAGAAACTCCTACAGATAAAGTAAGAGCAAGGGTGAAATTGATTATTTTTTTCATTTTGAGAAATTAATTATTTAGAGGTAATTTTAATTACTGTAAAAATTTATCACAATTTGTACTTTTCTCTCCTGAAGCGCTATATTCTGTGTTACAAACATTCTCTTAACATAAAAACGAATGAAGTCACCAAGGTTTTTTGTTTATCTTCTACCCTTTGTCCTCTGTGCTTTCCTCTCTGGGTGTATGGAAATGAATACATTAATTAGTGTCAACAAGGATGGTTCTGGAACAATTGAACAGAGCGTGATTCCCAAAGGTATGATGGCTCAGTTTTCGGCTTTTGCCGCTTTGAATGAATCTAAGACAGGACAAAGTAAATATGTAACCCCAGAGACTCCTGAAGAAAAAAAGAAACGCGAAGCTGAAAAAAAAGCTGCAGAACTTAAAAAGCACGAAGAGAAAGCAAAACTTTTTGGAGAGGGCGTAAAGTTTGTTTCGGCCGAAGGCCAGGGTAATGGCTTCGATACAAAAGAGATTTTTTCTTTTAAAGATATAAACAAGATTAAAGTTGCTCCCTTTGCAAATTCCGAAAAAGATTTGAAAAACCCGCTTACTTTTTCTTTTCAAAACCAAAAAGGTCTTAGGAAGCTTGTAATCAATAAGCCTTTAGATAAATCTTTAGAAAAATCCGATGAAAACCCTGAATTGAAGCAAGGTGAAAAGCAAGAATCCAAAGAGGTAAAGCCCGAAGAAAAAACCGAAAATACAAAGGTTGAACCAGAGCCAAAAAACAAAGAGATGACACCTGAGCAAATACAAATGCTAAAAAGTTTTTTTGATGGCATGAAGGTTAATTTAGTTGTTAAGGTCGATGGAGAGATAAAAGATACAAATGCAACTTTTGTTGAGCATGATAAATCTCAAGTTGTGCTAATGGATGCTGATTTTGGAAAATTAATTGGAAACCCTGATTTTTTGCCTTATGCTGAGAAAATCAGTAAGAGCCAACAAACAAATAAAAGTCCTATGCAAAT
>JANRMG010000305.1:0-3356 GCA_033761855.1 Candidatus Caenarcanales bacterium | reverse complement strand
CATTTTTTCAAAAGTGCTTCTTCGGTTGCAAGTCTATAATCATTAAACCAATCAATGCTGTGTTGTTGATAACATTGAGTATCCCGAGGTTGTTTCTCTGTTGGAGCTTTACTTGAAAGAGCAACTGTTTCACTAAAACCCTTGGATGATTTATTAGAGCACCCATAAAAAAGAAAATTGAAAATTGCAAAATAAAATAATAAATAATGTAATTCAAATTTCATAGCTTTTTATATTAAGTTCCAATCTTCCAGGAGTTTTTATAATTTACCATCTCATCACTCATCTCATCAATTTGAACTTTCATTGTCTTTAATTTTAGAGCTGCCAATTCTTGGTCTATCTCTGCTGGAAGCACATGAACACCCTGTTTTAGCTTCCCTTGATTTTTGACTAAATATTCCAAAGCCAGAGCCTGATTGGCAAAGCTCAAATCCATAACACACGAAGGATGTCCTTCGGCGGCGGCGAGGTTGATCAAGCGGCCTTCTCCAAGTACATAAATTGTTTTGCCAGATTTAAGCTCATAACGTTCCACAAAAGGTCTTACTTCTTCTACCGCTTTGGAAGCCTTTTTAAGTGCTCCAAGATTAATCTCAACATCAAAGTGCCCAGAGTTGCAGACTATGGCTCCGTCTTTCATGTTCTCTAGCTGAGGCATATCAATAACATGGAAGCTCCCGGTTACGGTTACAAACAAATCACCAATGGCAGCTGCGTCCTGGATTGGCATTACTCTAAAACCTTCCATAACGGCTTCAAGACCCTTAATTGGATCGATCTCGCAAACAACGACATTTGCTCCCATCCCTTTGGCTCTTTGGGCTACGCCCTTACCGCACCATCCAAAGCCGACTACCACCACAGTTTTGCCAGCCAATAAGATATTTGTCGCTCTAATAATTCCATCCAGTGTGGATTGGCCCGTTCCATAGCGGTTATCAAACAAATGCTTGGTTTGTGAATCGTTAACGGCCATAGCAGGAAAGCTTAAAACCCCGTCTTTTTCCATGGACTTTAATCGCGTAATGCCTGTGGTTGTCTCTTCGGTGGTGCCAATTAATTTCTTTGCCAATTGTGGATATTCGGCCAAGAGGGTTGCTACAACGTCGCTTCCGTCGTCAATAATTAAATCCGGTTCGGAAGCCAAAGCTTTTTCTACGTGTTTGCGATAGGTTTCTACACTCTCGCCTTTGATTGCGAAGGTGGCAATGCCTGCTTCTTTGACTAACCAGGCAGCAACGTCGTCCTGGGTCGAGAGCGGATTGCTTGCGATTAAAAAGGCTTCACAGCCTCCGGCTTTCAGCGCAATGGCCAGATTGGCGGTTTCAGTGGTGATGTGGCAACAAGCAACGAGTTTTTTACCCTTCAAAGGCTTTTCCTTCTCGAAGCGCTTGCCAATTTCTTTTAAAACAGGCATTTCAATACCCGCCCATTTAACCCTTCTGCTTCCTAGCTCTGAGAGCTCAAGATTGGCTACTTCGTGTTTAGGCACTGAGTAAGAAGTTCCTGTTTTCATGTTTTAAATTAAAATCTGTGGAGAACGTGATTAAAAGAGTAAAAGCTTATGGACGGCGCTTTTTCTTTCTTTCGTTTCTGCGCTTTTTAAGTCTTCTCTGTACGGATTCAGAGACAAAGAAAGCTCTTTGCTTAACTTCTTGAAGAATTTTTTGCTTTGTAACTTGTCTTCTAAAGCGTCTAATCAAACTATCTATCGGTTCTTGCTCATCTCTGTGAACTTCTATCAAAACTAAACTCCTTAAAATAAATAATGTATATCAGCTAGGTAATTCTACACTTTTTGGACTTGTAAAATAAAGGCATGGCAAATATAAAGTTTTTTGCAAATTTAGGCTAATTATTGTGTTAGCCCTTGTGGTTTTGATACAAATTTTTTGTCAATATAAAGGTAAATCATTCCACAAATCAAACCAGCAATAAAGCCTAAACAAATAATATAAATTAATAAAGGCGAAATTAGATTTATTATCAGATAGCTAAGATCTTTGGAGACAATAGCACCATAAATTGAATTGCACAAAACTAAATATAAACTTACACAAAATGCTGACCAAAAAGGAAATAATTTTTTAGGAAGTGAAATTTTATCAAAGCTCCAAATAATAAATGGAACAAAAATAAGATTTGGTATCAACAAAAAAGAGCTTGTTAACAACCCTATATAAAAATTAGATTTATCTATAAAAAGTAAAGAAGCATTAACAGCTGTCCATCCAATCAAAACAGAAACCAAAGAATTCCAAAAGTTGTACTTCAATGGCATCGTAACTATTTTTTACTAGCTGCTTTATCTTCCTCTTGGATTTTGCTGTAAAACCCTTTCATAGTTTCTAAAAGTTCAATGAATTCGCTGGCCTTTAATTTATCCAAAGAACCATTCAAACCCTCGACTGGAAGCTCGGATTCGGAAACAGGACGACTATCACCGGGAGCCCCGCCTCGGCATTCTACCGAAATTAAAGGATCGTTGGATTTGGGCTGCCATTCTAGTCTTACCGAAATAGGCTTGGTGATTTCGTGGATGGCGTCTAGGTGATTGAATTGCGCAATCATCTCAACCGTTTTGTTATTATCTTCTTCGCAGCTAAGGTCAACTTCGCGGCCGCTGGTGAGGATATATTTTTTTCCCCAGAAATACTTTTTGGACATTTATCTAGATTTATAAAACTAATAAAAAGTTTATAGCATTATTAAGTCTGATTGTGAAATACGTTGTTTGGTGTAGAAATTTGTTGGAGTAGAAATGTTTTGAAGTTTTTCTCTCGGATGAAGCTTTTAGTTGAGGGTAAAATAGTTTAAGAGATAAAAAATTTATGCAAAAGAGCAATAAACCTTTAACAAAGCTGCAAGCTGAAATATTGAAAATCTACTCAACTGAGATGAGTGATTCAGATGTTGAAGACCTGAAAAAGATGCTTGCTAATTATTTTGCTCAAAAAGCAATTAGGTCTGCCGATCGCGATTGGAAGGAAAAAAACTATTCCGATATAAACATGAACGAGTGGTTGAATGGATAATTTAAGGAAACAGATTGTTCTGGATACTAACATTCTCTTGGTCTCCATTTCATCGAATTCTAAATATCATAATGTTTTTCAATCTCTGATTTTAGGAAAGTTTGATTTATTTGTAACAAATGAAATTTTAATGGAATACGAAGAAATTATTTCTTCAAAGTTTTCATCTGAAGCGGCTATTAACTAATGGTGCGGATTAAACTAGAGAGAAAGATTAGCAAAAGAGCCAAAGAGTCTAAGCACAAGATTGAAGGCAGCAGAAACATAAGCCAAGGTTGCTTCAAAATACTTCTTGGAACGCTCGGAAAGACGCTTTAA
>JANRMG010000304.1:0-6653 GCA_033761855.1 Candidatus Caenarcanales bacterium | reverse complement strand
AGTCTCTGTATATTCAGCAAATAGCTCTTGAGGAAAGGGGCTTGCAAGTTTTAATTCAGATGGATTGTTGACCTTTTCGGCTTGAATAGGAACATTCTGTTTTAAAGAAGAAACCGAATGTCCCAACTCAATTAAATCGTTCTTTGAATATTTAACAGTGCTGAGGTTACTTAAATTCTTTTTAGAATCGTCGCTAATTTTTTCTTCATGATCGTTCTCATGTCCATCTTTTTTGTGGCCAGCTGATTTGTGAAAATACCGATTCAGAGGGAATTGCTGAGAAGCCATTGTTTTTTAACTCTCAATTAAGAATCTCTTAGTCTTTGGGTAAAGATTAACAGAATTTAAGAAAATCAGCAATTATCTTTTATTTTTTAAAATTTGTTTGTAAAGAGTAGGTTATTAATTTATGGAATTGGAAATTTGAGCCAAGGTTCGGGGCTTACATTTTCACCGTTAACATAAATTCCAAAATGAAGATGAGGACCAGTAGCAATTCCCGTATCGCCCACTTTACCGATTAGTTGACCTGCTTGAATTTCTTGACCTTGCTTAACCAAAACCTCGGAAAGATGTAAATAAGCCGAAACAACTCCTTGTCCGTGATCGATGAAAATGCAGTTTCCATGCACTGCGAAACCATCTTTTTCTATACCAACTAAAGCCACTTTACCCTTAGCCGGTGCCACAATCGCTCCTCCGGTAAAGGCAGCAAAATCAATTCCCTTATGAAAATAATTTTCGGCAAGTTTGCCATTGTAAGTTCTTCTTAATCCGTAGGCGGCTGAACGGCGAGCTGTGTTGGGTGCAACCCATTGCTTGACAGGGTCCCAGAGCCTGTAAGGAGAAGAAGTGTTGATCGCATTCTTTATCGCTAAATCTTCTTTATCTGTTTTTTGAAGAGAGTTTTTGCTGTCGGTGAGTTGAATATTTTGTACCGGAAAATTTTCCGCAAGAATTTGGACATTAAAGGCCTCTTTGCCGTTAGGGCATGCAAGAACAACATCTGTTTTTCCAACCTTTGTAAGCGGTGTCGTGGCTATTCTTGCAATGAATTGATAACCCGAAATTCCTCCTGAATTCTTGAATTCTTCGTAGTTAACAACTTCACGATAAAAAGGAAAATCTTTGTTATTGAATTCCAGCTTGCAATCACCCAAAAAAGAAATGCTCTGTCCAAACTGATGATAAAGTCCGGTTACAACGATTATTTCTCCTTGCTTAATTGAACTTGGTCTTAGCCAAACAGCGCTTATAGACGGTAAAGCCAGCAAAAATCCAAAAAAGAATAATAAAAAATTTTTCAGCATTAAACTTTAGAACTCGATTAGCTCTTCCTCTTTACTAGAAGCATTTTCGTTACTCACGAATCTTGCAATGCTTTCAAGCTCTACATCAAGCTGCAGTTCAAAAAGATTTTCGAAGGATTTTTTTACAACATTAACTTGTATCAGCTCTGGACCACAGTTAAGTCTGGAAGAAATCTTAAGAAGTAGTTTTTCTGAATTGCTTGAATCAGTTTTAAAGTAAAGCTCTCCCACGGAGGATCGGCCAGTAACATCGAGGGCTCTGGCTAGTTGAACTACCGTAGCAAGTTTACGAGTATTTGTTCTTAAATTGGCTGGAATTATTTCTAGGCTTCTAGAGTGTAAAGAAAGATTGTTTGAATTCGAAATACTAATGATGCTCATGATCATTTGGCATTCCAATTCATCGACAGCTTCAAGCTTCTCAAGAAGGCTAACACCCATTTGTGTTGAATATTTTGAAAGGCTTGAATCAAAGAAGGCACTTAGCCATAAAATCTTGCGTTCCTTTTCAGTCCAAAGATGAAAATAGGTTCTGCCCGAACGGAAGAGCTTATCCGCTAAAGTAGCCATTTGCAGAGAACGACTAAAATCTTGTGGATTCAAACTGATGAGCATTTCGTAGGCACTTTGCTTCCAGTCATCGACATGTTCTTGGAATCTACCGTTAGAATCACCTATCTGAATCATCTTGTTCAGGGCATAGCCTTTTAGCCTAACCGAGTTGTCTAAATGGCAAACGTTGGCTCCAAGACCTTCAAGAAGGAAACCAAGCAAAACAATTCGAGCTGAAGTGTAATCCAAAGTCTCAGTATTTATCCAATTGCTTTTCCTGTTAAGGTATTGGGAGTCTGTATCTATAATCTTGTAGCAGAGCTGCTGAATCCACTCAGCGTTAATGCGATGAGTTTTCAAATCTTCCGAAAGTGCTTGGGAAAGAAGTCTAGAAGAGGTTTCGTCAAAAGTTACTAATTGTGGCTTTCCAAAATATTTGGCAAGTTCAATATAGCGGTAAAGATTGGCTTTAACAAATAAAATCAAAGAATCGCTCTGATTGGTTTTTCTCAGAGAGTTTATGGTTTCACTAATTTGCTGAATTCCAAAATCGATAGTGATTATTTTTTCTCTTTTGTTAAAGTCTCCCAAAGCAACAATTGTTTGATTTTGATGACATTGAATATGTGCAATTTTTGAATTAGACCTAAAGTTGCCCATTTCCACTTTGCTGCCGAGAAAGGCTTGTCTGGCGTGTTCAAGAGCACTAAAACTTTCTGGTTCAATGTGAAGTTGGCTTTTAATCGAGTCTTTGATAAAGTTAATTCCTTCAATGTTTTCTAGCAACTGGTCAAAAACAATATTGGAAGAGAACTTTTCTTCGGTTTTGGTTTGTGACTTTTCATTATGTTGATGAAAATCCTTTACCCAGGCTTTAATACTATCAATAATTAAGAATTGTTCTTTCTTTGAAAAACTTTTTGGAGGAGCCGAATAAAGAGAGTCTTGGGAAGATAGACAAACAAAGGATTCATTTTCTAAAGTGACGATTGGGTCGGCGTTGGAATTACTGTTTATTTCTGCTTTGTGCAAATAATTTGGTGTAAAAAAAATAACTTGTCTTTTTTGTTCGGCCATTAGTTTCAATTAATTTTTAAAAGGTTACTTTAAAGCTAAAAATCAAAGATAAGAATCTGAGAAAATTAATTTTTATATTAGCAATCATTTCTTTATTATCGGCAGTGTAAAGATGTATATTGCAAAATTTACAAATGAAGAAATAAAGCTCAAACGTTGCACCTCTTCATGCGCGGGAAGGGTGAGGTAGAATAAAGGGATTGTACTTAAGAAATTAAATACTTGAAAAAAGTATTTAAATAAATGAAATTAAAAAATTATGAAAATAGGAATTGCTTCGGATCATGCTGGCTTCGCCCTTAAAGAGCACTTAGTCATATACTTAAAAAACAATCTTGTAAAAAATCTTGATTTAGAAGTTGTGGATTACGGTTGCAATTCAGCGACTGAATCGGTGGATTATCCCGATTTTGCAAAAAAAATTGGTGATGCAATTTTAACCAATCAAATAGAAAAAGGAATTTTGGTTTGTGGTTCTGGTGTTGGTATGTCTATTGCGGCAAACCGTATAAAGGGAATTCGCGCCGCTTTGTTGAGTGATCTATTGTCTGCGAGGCTTTGCCGAGAACACAATGATTCAAACGTAGCATGCTTTGGCAGTTGGATTGTGTCTCCAAAGATGGCCGAAGAAATTCTTTGTGTTTGGCTTAGTGTAAACTTTGGTTCTGGAAGGCATCAGCGAAGAGTAGATAAATTGGACGAATGATCTGTCTTGGAATCTAAGAGCAAACTTTAGCTAAAGGTTAAAACTTCTAAAATAAGCTCTAGATAGTATTTTTCATGGCAGTATGTGCTTACTGGTTTTGATATCTTTATGGTGCTTGTTAATCCTTATTTGGCGGGAATTGAGTTTTATAGACTACCAGAAGATTTTATAAGAAAAGGTTATGGTTACCCAACTGATGACGCTGATCACTATAATCGCTGGAGAGAAAGTGATCCAGAAAACATAGAGGAGTTTTTAAAAAAGTTTCAAACTCGATATAACTCAAAGGGTACTGTAACAATATTAATGGAGGGACGTGATGCAGACGATTCTTATACAGCTTCATTAGAAGCGTTGTACGCAATTGCTGTCGAGTTGAACCAATTATCAAAAGAACAATTTACTAACTTTGAAGCATCTGTTAAAGAAATAACCGATCAATTTCAATATCTTTTAAATTGGTTTAATAGTAAAGAGTTTTTAAAATTTTTTAAGAGCAATTACTTTAATGCTGAACATTTAAAGCTTTTTGATTTTTTAATGAATTTCAAAATTGAAATGCCATGGTGCAAAAGATTGCTTATTATGATGAATAAAGAAGTCTCAGCATTTATGAAGCCGGTTGTAGAAGAGATAGCTTCTTTTTTGAATCCTCACCCATTTCAGAATGTAACATTTGTAAATCCAGATATGGTTTTTAGAATTGCCTCTTTAAGAGAGGAGCAAGGAGGAGATGATTTACCTTTTACTCTCGTTATTCCTGATACCTCTTATCCTTTACCCCAAATCAATAGATTCATAGTTGAGTCAGTTCACGCTTTTAAACTATTATCTGATATACCTCGTTTATCGGGAGTTAACAAAGCTGAGTCTAAAGATTTAATAGTAAAAGTAATGGATAACTTTCTTAATTCTGTACGAAAAAGCTTTACTGATGAAGAAATTCCATACTATCTAAGAACTTTTTTTGAGTTTATCCTAGAACGAATTAATTCTTTTAACGATTATTCAAAAGAGCCTTTTGCTTATACAAGTAAATCTCAAAGTGAGTTTTTTAATACTCTAAATCCCTCTTTGCGAGATAGATATGAATTTCTTAAAGATATTGATATTAATACCGTAAGACTTGCCGAAGAGCAGGACTCCTTGTGTATTAATTATCGAAAAATATGTAAACTAGCTGCTTTAAAGGAGCCCATTGATTTTATTTCAGTATCGATTAGCGCGATTGACTATTACTGTAGTACTTCAAGAATTGGTAAAACCTTTAGAATTCCAGCTTCAGTGAAGTATGAGGAAACAAGAATCAGGACCCTTTATTACAATTTATTACTTTTAGGCAGAAGACTTTTAGAAAACTCGATTTTGATAGATCGTTATCTTGAGAGAGATCATAATGAACTTGAAGATCCTCATATGATGACAGAAATTAAAATCGAAGACATTCTCTTTGAGTTGGATCGAAGTAGTGCTCATGAACAGAGATTAAAGCTCGTAGCTTCTAGGGATGAAAGTTATAAACAACTTTTAGAGCAAAGAGAAGAACTAATTAATTCTGTGAAAATGTTCATACAAGTTTTAGAAATAGATCATCATTATCGGCCAGCAAAAGCAGCTGAGAGAAAGCCAATTGTACAAAGTAGAACTTTATTGGAATCTCCAGCACTTGTAGTTGCAAATAACTTAACTGCTCCTGCCTGCATATTAGGTTCAAGAGCATTACACCCATTTTCAGATCGACCGTATTTGGAAGGATTAAATTCTGAACCTTTCGACAGATTGGCAAATATTTCAGGGATTAATTTTGAAGAACTTCAACAAGGATTCATAACCGCAGTTGGGACTGATACTCAAGCACATAGAGGAATTTCTCAAAAACTTCGTCAGTGGTTGGAAGAAAATCCATGGACGCTGGATTTTTTAGGATTAACTGCATGTACAGATCCTTGCGAAGAAATAATAAAAATTACACAGGGCTTTATCAGTAAAGTTGACACACAAAAAATTAATTTGGTTAAATCGGTTTGGAACAGTTTATACAATACTGAACCCACAGTGCTCGATATGAAATTTAGAGAAATAGTTCAATATTGTTTTAAGGAAAACAAGGAAGAAAATAAAGAATTTATACAATCGCTACTGTTTGAAGCAGTAGCAGAGACACAAACTATAAATTTTTATAACACAGACAATTATCGAAATTTTGTAAATGAGCTGATTGAAGAGATTAGAAAAACTGAGTTTATGGAAAGCCATGACAACGTCCCAATTTTTAAAATGCTTTGGGGAGATAAATTTTATAGTAACAATCCAATTCTCTATTCATTATTAATTTGCTTAATGTCAAAACATTTTAGTGAAGTTGAGGTAAAACAGATTTTAGCAATGGCCTTAGAACAAAAGTTAGAAATATATAATATGGATTTGGGTGTAATAATTTTACAGGTTGGGCAGAGTGCAACAGGAAAAGAATTTTTGATAAGTCTAAGAGGTAAAACTTCTGAAGATTCTATCGATAATCTGTTGAAATTCTTTAGAAAGACTTATCCGGATTCAGATATTGGTGGTAGGGCAAATATGGGGGCAGGTAAATTTACCGAACCTAATTCTACAATTTCTTTCGAGGAAGTGGGTTCAACCTAAAAGCTCTCTAAGAGCCTGAATTCTAGATTTCTCTTTTTCTCTTTGCTGCATTAAAGAGTTAAGTTGTTTTGTCAAAGTTCTGTTTAATTCAATTAAGTATGAATAGTCAGCTTGTAAAGATTCAATCGCCTGATTTGATCTAATTAAGTCCGCCATCTCTTGCTTGAGTTCAAAGTTTTCACTCTTGAGTGCATTAATTTCTTGAGCCATAAAGTGTAGCTGCTCTTGTTGCTCAGCTATTAATTTATCGTTGTTGGATTGGTAAGAAGTAAAGAAGGGAAGAGTTGATTCTGTTGCTTGCCATAATCCTTCGAATCCTTCGAGGTCTAAAGTGTGCTGGAAATGCTCTTCTTCATAAAGAAAAG
>JANRMG010000303.1:0-6621 GCA_033761855.1 Candidatus Caenarcanales bacterium | reverse complement strand
AGCTGAGCCATCAGCACCTTTCATCTCTCCTCCACCCGAACCCATTGGATTACAACACAAAGATCGTCTTCCAGTGGTTGCTCTTTCACATTCTTTTTGACCAGCAGCCTCATTTGCTCCTCGCCAAAATCGAGCAGTTGTTGAGCAATAACTTGGTTGACAAATTTGTTGAAGTGCTTGATCAGGTTGCGTTGCTCCCGCATGTGCAGGAAGCATTGCTTTAACATTTGGTTGTAAATAATCTTTGACTAGCCCAATAGTACTGTAATTGGAAAGATTATCATCAGTTTCACTGTTTCTCTTTAAAAGTGCTTTATCTAAGAGACCACTGGGATCCAAAAAGTTTAAAATTGAAGACAAAAAAGGCTTCCATCTATGATTTTTCTCAGTAAAGTACGAGATATCAGAAATTGGTATAGCATTCCAACGAGCAAAGTTTACAGGTTTGCAATTAATTTTTTGCGGACATCCATAAACAATTGTTTTACCTGAGATTCTTTGAGTTTCATCATCATAAACAGCTTTTACTATCCAAAGCGTATATTCGGGATCTAAACTTTTTTTACTAAAATTAGAAAACCATTGAAGTTCAGTTTTGGTTTTTGATAATTTTTTAACCTGCAATATCTTGATGGGAGCAAAATCATAAGGATTTGCAAATTTATTTGGGAAATAGCTTCCAATAACCTCACTGGAAGAATCGCGAGACAATTTAAAAAAGCCTGTATAAAAGATGTCATTGGATTTCATTTTTTTGTCACTTATGTAAAAAGTCTTTTTTTTCAAATTCTTTTCAATGTTTGGATTTTTGAAATTACTGAATTCATTTATCAAGCCTTCTTCATTAAACATGGAGGTATCTTCAACTTTAACTGTATACTGCCAAGATCCATAATATTTTTGTTCTTTTGCATAAACAGCACAAGAAAATAAAAGAACTAAAAACAAAAGTGAAACTTTTAAAATTAACATGGCCTTGCTTTGCATCAAATCTTCCTCCTTAAGCCTTGTATAAGGGAATTTAATTTGTATAATCCTTCTTGAAAAATACTCACTTTATATAGTTTTTCATTTTGCTTTTGACATTCATCCGAAGCTTTGCCGTTAAAAGTTACATCCCATGAATAGCCATATTCGTAACCATTTTTTGTTTTTCTTTTAAATCCTTTTTCTGAATATTTGTTTGAAAATGCTAATTTATCTTTATCCAAATACATCTTTTCTCGTTTACGATGAACTTGGTATCTTCCACAATCAAGCTCAACGATACCTAATTGTTTTAGCGATTTTAATTCATTTTTTTGACTCTTAGAATCATTATTTAAATCACTCCAAATCATTAGACCATCAAGCTCTTTACCTTTAATTAAGCCATCTTCATCAGGGTCTTTTAGGGCACCAAGTGCAGTGTATCCGTCTGGATTATATCTGTCTAGAGTCCAATTACCGAATAATTCCCTCCCATCATTGATAATTCCATCTTTATTCAAATCAACAACTAGAAAGCCATAATCAGGCGAACCTTTGATTAGCCTGTATTTAATATTAATTTCTGTTTGATTCAAAGGAAAACAAGAATCCTTGTTGGAAAGTTGAGGTGTTTTACCATTAAAGCTAAGTACAAGTGGTGTTGGAGAACACTTAGTACATGATGTACAGGTAGTTGTTGTTGTCGTATTACCATTAGTATCTGTTAGAGAATTTGTTTTACAATTTTCTCTTATCCCTGGAGGTTGATTGGGAGGAGGATTACATTGTGAATGAGTTGGTGGACTGTTTGCAGGCATGGGACTTCCCCAAGTTCCTGGATTGGGGCCGGGACCACCTATACACTCACCCCCAATTGGATATTGCTCATCAAGACAATTACCATTCATTTTTGGTTTATTACTAGGACAAAACTTATTTTTTTGTTTACCAGCACAATCACGAAGGCACGCCGCACAAGACATATCCGGTGGTGTTAAATTTACAACCGGGGCTTTTTCATAACCACATTGTTGAATCACAGTTGCCACATCAGCGGCACAACATTCTCCAGCCTTATTTTGCCATAGAGTAACCGCTCCACTAGAACAATGAGGATAACCACCATCTCTGGGTAAATGATAAGGTGAGTGTTCCATTGGCTCCCTATTAGGAACGCCTTTATACGTCCACATATTTACACCCTCTTTACAGACCCTCGTAGTAATTTGCTGAATAACTGGTTGACGACTCGCACAGTAACCATCAATATCAGGTGCATCAGCACAACAATGACGTTCCATGCAATCTCTTTGATACTTGCATTCAAGTTGTCCATAAATTGGATTTAAGAGATAAAAGGAAGTGTTAGTCCAAAACTGAAACTGATGAACAGTTTTAGCTCCAGCCCACAAATTGCTTGCATTACGGCAAGTTCCATATTTACCGCACATAGGACTGCCCGGATTACAGATATCGCAGAGTTGATGATAGGGCATAGCCATATCCAAAGGACTATCTAAAGCACCCTGAGGAAGAACTTGCATTGAACTGGTTACTCCACCCGGAACTGGCTTACCCTCAAGAGAATTTTCTATTGCAGCTTGTCCAAACTCAGACTTGGCACTGGGAGGCCCACCAGAGTAGGGGCCATCCCAAAAATTAGTTATAACTGAAGAATCATTCCGGCAAACTAATACTGTTTTGGAAGAGGAAGGATCTTTTCTTCTTACTATACAAGGACCTTTTTGACCATCCAAATTTGTAACATCCCCGACAATTTTATCCATTGGCGCAACACCAGTATTACAAGATGGTTTCAACATGACATAGTGATCGCATCGGCCAAGATAATCTGAAGAAGTAGGATCTGTAGATGTCTTCATAATCCGACCGAAGGCATCCACTCCCATACAAGCATATCTTAAACCAACGAAGTATAAAGGTGCTTCATCAATATCCCCGCAATTAGCCAATCTTTGAACTCCCGAAGGTTTAGGATCTTCTCCTTTGCAATACTCAGCAGATGTTTGTGTTGGTTGGTGACTTACATTACAAGGATTGCAGCGAGTACATTTTGCCTGTCTTTCCTTTGGCCATTGGTCTATCGAAAAGACTGTTTGCTTAGTAGCCATTGCAACTTGGTTTACAGCCGGCCTACTATCACCCTGAGGCTTGAACTCAGGGCAAACGGGAGTTCCATCCGATAAAGCTCCCGGGAAAACTTCTTCCTGGTCTCCACCGCTTTGCATATCACAGGCGTTTTCTGTACAAACAATAAAAGGACGAGGACCTGAAGAAAGAAGTGATTTATTTAAATTAGAAGTATCTTGCATCCCTGATTGAGAAGCACTATAAGAGCCTCTGCCCTCCAGCCAAGCACTTAAAGCAAATGTATTCTTGCCCTGTTGCTGGTTTACATCAGTGCTAAGTGTATTTGCCCTGTACATTGTTTTTAAAAATATTGGCCAGCAACCCGCACAGTGAACTACTGCATGGTAGGTAATTTGGTTTGTAGTTGGATCTTTAAGACCATAGCATCCACCATAAAGCAAGTTCCCAGGGCCACCTCTAAGAGAACCACCCCAAAACGTGTTCGGACGAGCGGCTCCTAGTTCAACCAGTTTGGCTCTTAAGCCTCCTTCTTCGTTTACTTCATCAAAATTATCAAAGGATGACTTGCTTCCATTAATCACTGCATCAACATAATCAGCTCTTACTCTTGCAGAATAACCCGGAAAGATTTGCCCAACGCCTTGTACAGCAGCCTGACAACGAGAAACTGCATTCTCTACCGGGAATTGTCCATTTGTCGCGGCTTTAAAAGCAACTTGGCGAGCAGCCGTATCCAAAGAGGATTGAAGCCAAAACAGCATAACAAACTCTACACTAATTAAAAACATTATGGTGTAGAGGAAGAGCAGAATTGGGATTTGTACGGGAGGCACGGCTCCTTTTGTGTTTCTCAAAATTTTATTCTCTTTGTTCCCAATGATTAATTTCAAAGCAATCAATCCTTATAAGCCTCTAACCTAATTTCTTAAATCAGTACTTTCATCAATAAACACAATTATTAAATAAAAGTAAACGATCTATTAGTGGCTATTTTGCTATATATTTCAAGTTCTTTGCAACGAAATAGGAACAAATTTAAGTGAATTTGAAATCCTTTGGGAAATTTATAAATTAAAAATCTGTGGCAGTTTAAGAGCAAGTGAAAAATCACCTTCAACGCTCAATTTACCCATCATAAAAGCCATTTGAGCGGCCAAATCACCACTAACAATGGATTTCCAGGTTTCTTCATCGGCAGCAAGAGTAACATTTGCCCCTTCGGTAATTCCTTCTGTTACATTGCATTCACCGTCCTGGAGCTTTAGAGAGTAGCTATCGCCACCGACTTTAAAAACATAAATGGCATTTAGCCCTTCAGCAGAGTCTTTAGAGTAGTTTTTTGTTAATTGATCTACGAGAAATTGTTTGGTCATGAACTTAACTCACTATGAAATTATTAAGATTGGCTCAAAGTTTTAATAAAAGAAGACGAAAAAGTCGGATCTCACCAACAAAAATGTCTTCCGATTAGTATAATTTGTTTACACAAAATACGTTTGAATTAAATTATTAATGAGTACCAGAATTAGACTTAAAAGATTAGGCAGAAAGAAAAAACCTTTTTACAGAATTGTTGTTATTGACTCCCGCGAAAAAAGAGATGGCCGCTCGATTGAGGACATTGGCTGGTTTGATCCTTTAACAGATGCTCTTAACATCAAGCTCGAAAGATTTGATTACTGGTCTGGTGTTGGCGCCATTCCATCGGAAAGAGTAACTTCTTTAGTGAAGAAACAAGCTAAAAGCAACTAAAAATAGTTAGTAAAAATTTATTAGGTTAATCTTTAATGTGAGCGATGCATTGCATTTTGGATTAACCTTTAAACTTTTAAGAAGATAAAGATTCCGAGAAAATAATAATGAGTGAAAAAAAAGTAGAAATTTACACCACTGTTTATTGCCCTTATTGCCGAAGAGCAAAAGAACTGTTAAACCGTAAAGGCATTAAATTTATAGAAATTGATGCTGAACCGGACGAGGCCAGAAAGGCTATGATTCAGCGAACTGGCGGACAAAGAACAGTTCCTCAGGTTTTTGTTGATGGTGAATTTTTAGCTGGCGGTTGTGACGGACTCTTTGAAAGAGAGAGAAGCGGCGAGTTAAATGCGATACTTGGTGTAAATAGCTAAGTAACTTAAATTTTAATTATCAATTCACCAAAGAATTTGATACAAGAGGAAGTATAAAAATAATGTCCTTGGACGATGACATCGAAGACTGTGAAGACTTCCAAACCGATCCCTATGCAGGGTTAACCACCACTTCGGCGCGTGCAAAGCTTTGTGGACAATGCGTACACTACACCATGCAACACATACATATGACAAGCATTCGTTGCAAGCTTGAATTAAGGCCGAAGGCCGAATTTAACCAAGAAAAAAAGATTTGGACAGCTAATTGCATTAAATTTGAAAATATAATCCCCCACACCCACCATTAAAAGCTCAAGAACATAAAGTGTTGCGCCCCCTTTAATAAAGGGGACCGAGAATCCCTCTGTAATCTTGTGGATCACCTTTGTTCGAGGGGGGATTACTTCTTCGCCACTAAACTGTACTTCAGTTAAACTTAATGCAGAACTCATTGACCTAGAGCAAATTAAGCCCGCAAATTTTAAAGAGCATATTGAAATTTGAACATCCAGCCAAAACAAAACCTCAACAATTTTCCTAGTTATCCTAGGAATTTCAAAAGCACTCTCCAAATACTTTCGAGTGCCTATTTTGCGGCTGGACTTTTTATTTTGCTAGCGCTCATAATCATCGCGGGCACCGTCATACCACAAGAACCACAAGTTGGGAAACAAGCACTAATCGATAAATACGCCTCAAGTTATGAGATGCTCAACTTTTTCGGGCTCACCGATGTTTTTCATTCTTGGTGGTATTTGTTCTTGATGGTGCTTTTGGCGGTTAATCTTACTTTTGTGAGCTTTAGAAGAGTTTTTCCAAGGGCGAAGAAAGCCTTGGTTTGGCCGAAGATGATTGAAAAAGTGAACCCTAAATTTCAAGAAGCAATTTCTTTTTACCGACAGCTCGGCGCTGAAAGCTTTTCAGGAATTTTAGAAAAATTAAAAAAGCAACATTGGTTAATCAACGCTGACGAAGCAAACAAAAAGTTTGTAGCCCGAAAAGGAGCCTACCATCGTTTGGGGCCATCGATCACACATGTTGGCATTCTTACCATTTTATTTGGAGCATTTTTAAGCTTGCTTTTAGGATTTAATGGGGTGATTCAGGGAGTCCCGAGTGATAGATTTATAATTTCCGCTCGTGAAGACTCAAAGCGTTCTTTTATTTTGGTTACTACCTCTAAGATTTTCCACTCTCCTCTTTGGTTGGGCAAAAGCCCAGAGCTTGAAGTTGAGCTCGGTAAAACCTCGCGCGAAGACCATAAGAACGGAAGCCCTAAACAATGGCGGACTGACTTGCAGTTTTTGGATAACACCGGAAAAGAACTTCACAAACAAGAGACCTCGGTTAATGAGCCTGTGAGTTTTGCAGGAATCGATTTCTTTCAGGCTGACTGGAAGAGGGTTTT
>JANRMG010000302.1:0-7831 GCA_033761855.1 Candidatus Caenarcanales bacterium | reverse complement strand
TTTTTCTTTTAAATAAGTGTGTTTTCTTACTCTCTTGAATCTTTTAGATAGAAGATTTGCCTGCTGAGAGCTAAGGAATTTTCCTTTGTTGATTGCCCACTCCTCTAAATCTTCTAGCCTATAAAGAATTTTTCCAGAAGGTTTTAGGAATTTTGGACCAGTTCCATCTGATCGCATCATTGCAAGAGTTTTTACAGCAAGCTTTAAAAGTTCAGAGGCCTCTTTGGCAGTTAAAAAATTAGTATTTGTGGGCATTGATTATTGTAGTGAAATAGAATACAGTAATATTATACACTACGAACAGTTGATAAATGACAAATAAAAACATTAAAAGAGAAGGCGGCGGCTCTAAGCTTAATAGAAGCGAGGTTATATCAATTCGATTAGACCCAAAGTTAAGCTATTTATGTGAAATTGCGGCGCGCTCCCAAAGAAGAACAAAATCTAGTTTTATTGAAAAGGCAATAGAGGACACTTTACACAAAGAGCAGATTTCAAACAATGAAACTAGCTTAACAGTTTCAAATTGTGCTGATTTGTTGTGGGATGTAGAAGAAGCTGATCGGGTCTGCAAGCTTGCTGTCAATTTCTATAATCTATTATCATATGAGGAACAGAGAATATGGAAATTTCTAAGGAAAAATGCCTGTTATTGGCTTGAAAGTCCTGATGAGACTATCTTAGAAGACAATAAGCTTTACTGGCCTATAAATAAAAAATATCTTAATTTGTCGGAGATAAGAGCAAATTGGAATTTTCTTAAGGATTGGGCTGAAGGTTACTGCCAATCTATGGACGACATAAGTGTGAGCCTAGGCAATAAATCAGAATCGCATCTGTATAGAATTGATGATTTGTTGAATTTTCTTAAGGACAAGGGCTGTATCTCAAGAGAAATATATGCAGAAGAAATTATAAAAAATGTTGATGATCGCTATGAAACATTTGAAGGTATTAAAAAATACACGTCAAAAATAACGATAACGAACAAAACAAACTTATTTTTTGCATTACAGGAATTCAAACCAAATTATAAATAGTTATGCCATCAACTTTTAAGAAACTTAATAGGAAAGATTTAAACGCTTTGACAGTTGGTGGTAGGCTTTCAGAGAATGGAATCACCTATGTAAAACTTGACAATAGAGATGGGGTTTTCTCCGTAAATATCATGGTTGATGGACAAAGAATACATAGAGTCATTGGCCGTGAATCAGAGGGTGTAACGAGAACTCAAGCCGAAGAGTTTATTCAAAAAGTTAAAGCAGACGCCAGAGAAGGAAGATTAAATCTTCCCAAGGGTAGAAAGACATTTTTATCATTTAAAGAAGCCGCTGAAAAGTACCTTGAAAAGCTAAAGCAAGAGAATGGTAAGGATTTAAAGATGAAGGAGCAGCGACTTAGGCTTCACCTGGTGCCTTATCTTAAAACGTATTCGTTGAGTAAAATAACATCCTCAACTATTGAAAGCTACAAAGCATTTAGATTATCCCAAAAGACAAAGCATAAAAATCGGAAAGAAGAGTCACTAAATAATGTTTCAAAAGCTACTGTTAATCGAGAACTTGCCATTTTATCTCATATCCTGAATATGGCTTATGAGTGGGGATGGATTGATAAGCTTCCATTAAAGATAAAGAAGTTCAAAGAAGAAAATCGAAGAATCGAATATCTGACAGGTGAAGAAATTGAAAGGCTGATGAAGATAGCCATGGAGGATGAGTGCCCTTACATTTATCTTTTTTTCTTTATTGGATTAGATTCTTCAATGCGTCTTACTGAAATTCTAAGCATTAAGAAAGAAAATATAGATCTCGACAAAATGACAATTTTCTTGCCAAAAGCCAAAGCTGGACCCAGGGTCCAACCGATTACCTCACGGCTGGCTGACTATTTAAGACAGTATCTATTTCAATTTGATAACAAATCTCCATTTTTGTTTCACTCGGATCGTTCGTCAACGGGGCATATTGTTGAAATAAGGACACCCTTTAAAAGAATTGTTGAAAAAGCAGGGCTAGACGCAAAAAAAATTGTAAGGCACACATTGAGACATACAGCTATTACGCACCTTGTTCAGTCGGGTGTTGATTTGTCAACAGTTAAGAGAATCTCAGGCCATAAAACCCTGGGGATGGTTGCAAATTACTCTCATCAAAACTCCGAACATATTCAAACTTCAATAAATGTCTTGGAAAAGAAATATAAAATTCTTTCGTCTGTTAGCTCAATTACACCAAAATTACACAAATCTTCAAATGAATCTCAAAATAACCAGGTTGTAAATGTTGATTTTGGCAGATCAACAGCCTGTTCTGAAGAGCAATCTCAAGAATTTGGGTCATCCGAGACTCGAACTCGGAACCAGCGGATTAAGAGTCCGATGCTCTACCAATTGAGCTAATGACCCATGAATCTAACCAAATAGAATTTACTGAATTGAATCTACCAAATTGAAGCTACAAGTGTAGCTTTGAAATTAACTTATTTCAATACATTTTAGATATTCGATCTTCATTAAAATCTTTATTTAGTTGTCTAGATTCTAAGACATTGCTAAACCATCCTCCGGTCATAGAGTCGATTTTAGCAGTAAGCTCTTGTAGTTCCAAATTGTAAATCACTTCTTCTGATTCACTGGATGGAGGGTTTAAAATGAACTCAACTTGCTTCCTTTTGCGGTCAAAGAATACATCGTGTAGCCTGTCAATTAAATCATTCCTGATCCCTGCTATTCGTCTTTGCTCCGAAAGCAAATCCGTGACCTCGTTGTCATATATCAATCCGGGCAAGTGCCATTCAATACCGGCTGAAAATCCTCTTGTTCTGTAGCCTGTTCTCGTGTCACTCCAATCAGATTGAGACTGGGAATGATTGTAAGTGCCGCTAGGGCTTGCAGACCCTGCATTGGGGATTAAGTTGTCGTAAGAAGAATCATAGCCATAAGAAAAATATCTTTGTCTGTTACGGTCATAGTCTCCATTCACGGTTGGCAGAATGTTCCTCATCCTGGCTTGTTTTCTATATCTGCGGAATTCTTCTCCTGTTGGTAGCGCAGAAAAAGCTAACATCTGTCTCTCAACTTCTGGAAATTTGGGTTCTTGCTTTAGAAGCTCAAGTTGTAATTCTTGCTCTTCGTTTAGTTCAGGGCTTTTAATTACTTCTCCTCTAAGAACTTTGTAGTCCCTCTTTGAATCGTCTTTTCCTTTAGATTTACTTTCGTAAAGATAGGGATTGTCGAATTCAATTATGTCTTGTGCACAAGCTGATAGTTCAAACAATGATTGAAAGCAATAAGTAAAGATGAAAACTATAAATAAAACTTTTTGTGTGAGTTGTGGTTTTTTCATCGAAACGAAGGGTGAGAGGTTTTTTGATTCTGACTAATTTTTTAGTTTAGATAAAAACCGAAGAAAATATTAATGTTGTACAAATTGTTCTTACAATTTTTTAACAGAAATAAATATGCAAAATAAATCCTTGCAATTGTAGATAAAACATTCATTTTGCAATTGAAATAAAAACTTGGGCAGGGCTGGATTCGAACCAGCGTAGGCGAAAGCCAGCGATTTTACAGACCGCCCCCTTTAGCCACTCGGGCACCTACCCACATAGGTGAAAATGAAACAAGCCGGTGAAGGGAATTGAACCCCCGACCAACGGTTTACAAAACCGCTGCTCTACCGCTGAGCTACACCGGCTCATTTTACCAGAAAAAAACTTGTAAACTTTATAATCTGCAAGATTTCTGGACACTCAAAGTTAGCACATTAATAAATATACTGTAAATAATAAGCAGAAAATATTAAGTAGGGAAATGTTCGAATTTGTTCTTTAGGAGCTAGCTTTCAGCTATATTGTTTTTCTTGTTGGCCTTCATTTTTTTGTTGTTTTGCCAATCTCTTGTCTATTTCTTCTAAAAGCTCGCTGAATCCGCTTCGTTCACGAGCTGAGATGAAGAGCGAATCAGGATGTAGCTTCTTTAATGCATATCTCTCTTCTTCGTTCAGCAAATCAACTTTATTAAAAACTAAAATCTCGTCATAGTTTTCCACTTCAAGCAGTTCGTATATTTCGTGAATTGTCTTTAAATGTTCAAAACGGTTAGGATGGCTTGAATCAAGGACTGTAAGGATAATATCAGCTTCGACTATTTCTTCTAAGGAGGCTTTAAAAGCGTTGACCAAAGTTGTTGGTAGTTTTTGTATGAAACCAACGGTATCGCTGAGCAAAAAGTTTTGCGGGCCTTTAACCTCTCTAATTGTTGGGTCCAAAGTCGCGAAGAGTTTATTTTCCACCAAGACTTTAGAGTCTGTTAAAGCATTGAATAAGGTGGATTTGCCAGCGTTGGTATAACCAGCAATTGAAACCAAAGGTACTCTTTTCTGCTTGCGCAGACGCCTCTGAACCGAACGAGTCTGGCTGATTTGCTCTACTTTTTTTTCTAAAAAGGTAATTCGGTCTCGAATATGTCTTCGCAAAACTTCAAGTTTTGTTTCCCCCGGTCCTCTCGTTCCGATGCCTCCGCCCAACTGGCTCAATTCAATCCCTTTTCCGGTAAGTCTGGGAGCCATGTATTTAAGCTGTGCAAGCTCAACTTGCAGTTTTCCTTCTTCGCTTAGCGCTCTCTGAGCGAAAATATCCAAAATTAATTCGGTACGGTCAATAACCTTGGTTTTCTTGCCAATTTCTCTTTCTATGTTTCTCTTTTGGGAGGGGGTCAACTCATCGTCAAATATCACCAAATCAGCTTCTTTATCTTCGCTGATTAGTTTAATCTCTCTGATTTTGCCTTGCCCAACATAAAAGCGAGAATCAGGTTTGGTTATCTTTTGGCTCAATTGGTGGCAGATTTCAGCGCCTGCGGTTTCGGCCAATCCATAAAGTTCACTAAAACTGTCTTCAAAATTGTTCCATCCTGAGCCTCCTCTAGAGAGTCCAACCAGAATTGCGCTTTCTTTTTGCTTGACCTCCAGCGTCATCTGAGCCGAAGCCAAGTCTTCTTCAATGTCTTGAACTAATTCTTCCAGGTTTATTCTTGAAATCGCTCTTATAGTCTGCTTATCTGCAATCTTCCATTTTTCTTTGGAATCGCCTACCAGGTAACACAACTCGCCATAGTCAGCAAACTCAAGGTAATCTCCTTTGCTGGAACTGAATTCGGAGCGTTTGTTTGCGTGAATAAAAAGCAATAAGTCCAAGTTGTAACGCTTTAAAAAAAGAAGCTCGGACATGCTTACTTCTTCGGCTGGGCTCGCCAAGACTAATCTTAGTTGTGCAAGCCGGGAAACCCCTTCTCTGGCAACCTGAGCTTTGATGGCACCGACTGTCTCTAAAGCTCCAACATAATACTCTCTGACTTTGCCTCTTCGGTCTATCAGGCAAGAAACCTGCGATCTTAATTGGAGTGCAATTTCGGCTAATTCACTTGCCAGTTCTGGCGAAACAATTTGATAGGTTGGTACTTTCTTGTCCAAAAGCTTTTGGAAAGATTTAATTTGTGTACGAGAGAAACTTTGGCCGAATTTTTTCACTAATAAAATTTAAAAAGAATGTAAAACAAGCATGACCCTAAACTCTTAAAACATTGGAAAAGAATCGTGAAAGTAAATTCTAACTCCATAATCAAAGCATAATACAGGGACTTCATACTTTTTTCAGGTGGATCCCTAAACCATATGGAGGGATGAGGGATTCTCTCTAAATTAGAAACAATTTAGGCACGACTTCTGTAACTGATAATTTGAATCTGACTGCTCTCAAAGAGGGATGACATTTAATCGTTATCCCTCTTTAAACTTTTGTTTAGAAATTACAAGATAGTTTACCCTGATAAGTAGGGCTTGCTGGCAGGGAAAGTTGAACTTGAAGGATAGTTAAACTAGAGATTTCCCCCTTGAATTCAACTGCTAACATTTCCGATTTTGTTGAAGAGCTTGATCTATCGGTTGCATCTGAACCGATAAGTGACGAGTATAAAGAAGAAGCTATTCGTGTTGCGGAAGAGCTGGGTAACTCTAATTCAATTAAAAAATATTTTAATCAGCTCCAGAGGATACCACTCTTAATGCCTTCGGAGGAAATAGAGCTGGCAAGAGCTTACAGAAATAATGCCGCACACGAAAACCATCCTCAAAAGTATAAAAAGGCTATAGAAGCCCGAAATAAATTAGTTCTTGGTAATCTTAGGCTTGTGGTTAGCCTGGCCAAGAGATATATGAATTCGAGAGTAGATCTGTCTGAATTGATCCAAGAGGGAAATATGGGATTAATGAAGGCCGTTGAAAAATACGATCCAGAGATGGGCTATAGATTCTCGACTTATGCAACTTGGTGGATTAGGCAATCCATTTTGGCTGGTATCTCTGAAAGAGCTCGTCTGATACGCTTACCCGCTTCGATTAACGAGTTAATTTCAAAAATCAAAAAAGTAAGAGAAACCTTGCCCAAAGAGCTTGGTCGTGAGCCTTCTCTCGAAGAGATTGGTAAAACACTTAATGTTTCACCTCAGAGAGTTGCAAATGTAAATCTTTTTGAAGAACAGCAAGACCAGTTAGTTTCTCTGGATACTGCTTCTCAAGGCGAAGAAGGAGGGGAAATCTCTTTGCTGGATACAATTTGCAGTGAGCAAGATCAGTCATTTGAAGAGAGTCTGGACTTGGTATTTTTTAATAAGTTTTTAGATGAAGCAATTAAAAACCTCCTTAACGAGCGTGAAGCCATGATAGTTCGCAACCGTTATGGTCTAAACGATGATTGTGAGCCCATGACTTTGACTGAGCTTGCCAAGATTCTTGATATTAGCCTAGAACGTGTGAGGCAAATAGAGTTAAAGGCTTTAAATAAGCTTAGAACTTGTTTTTCCCTTCAGTTCGGTGATTCGGTTAATTTGTTGCTTTAGACGGATGTCTTAGATATCCACCTCCTTTGATTGGTACAACTCTTAGACGCTTAGGTAGTCTTTCTCTGAAACATGCAGCGTCAGACTGTATATTTGTTAAACCATCTAAATACCCATTTTTTGCTAAAAAGCTTCTACTGCAGGCATTGGTGTTACAGAGCCAGGGCCAATCCGGTATAGAATGAGTGTAAAGGCAAAGCCAAACCAAGCGGTTGCCCTCTTTAACCTCAGCGGCTTTGTGGAGCATGTTTGTATCAAGGAAAATGACATCACTTTATTGCCGGTAATCCTTTCCCATCGGTTATTGTTAAAGATCATTAGCGGTCCATTCTTTTCACCGACGTCGCTTCCATAAATTAAAATCCTAAATATTTGGCTGGCTTCAATATCTCTGTGAGGTTCTTCGTTTGGGCCTAATATTTCTTTTCTAGCTACTGTCGTTGTTAGCTTGATGAGCGGAGCATGGTAACCCAATGAGGCAGTATTTAAATAATTGTTGGCAAGGCCCATAAAGGCTGGGCTTAAACCATACTGAAATAGTAACTTTCTGGATTCACTGTTGAGTGCTTCATTTTTTGTCAACCAAGCCAAGTTGGCTTTAAAAACCCCAGAGGCCTCATTGGAAGCGAGCAGCTTAAAATTGTGACTATTGCTAAGCTCTTCGAGTGCTTTAATAAAGGTTTCGCTAGTGGCTGGAAGTATTTCAGATAAACTTCTTTGTGCATAGCCCTTTTCTCTAACCTCATCAACGATTTCTTGATTAGTAGAGCTTAAAGAAGGGATTTGTCCCTGCATTCTATTTGTTTGAGCAGCTTGTTTTCTTTGTAACCATCTTTGGTAGCTAGAGCCGGTAATGCCTTGTTGAGCTAATTGAGTAGCTTTATCAGGAATAGTGTGTTTGCAAATTGATTCAACTTTTCTGCTAATACG
>JANRMG010000301.1:0-1906 GCA_033761855.1 Candidatus Caenarcanales bacterium | reverse complement strand
GTTCAATATGCGCCAGATTTAGCCTGGCTGGTTTTTTACGAAGATAAAATCTTCGATGAGCCTCTCAGTAACGAAGACTTGAGCGGTTCTGACTATGCAGTAGAGAGTGTAACAAGTCTTTCAAACATTCAAAAAGTTCTTATATCTCTTCGTTCGGACAGACTTAAAGAACAAGAATTAGAAGCAATTGTAAATGGACTCAACTATCTTTATCCGGAGGCTACTTATTCTTTAGCCGCTTTGCAAGAGTCGGATTTGAGAGTCCTCCAAAAAATTTCTGGTAGTATCAAAAGCTCAGAAATCATCAAACTTTATGAACTAGAAGATCCCTTGGACAAGTTTGAGTTAAATCAAATCTTTACTGACGTTGACTTGGCTCTCTGTATGAGATTCCACGCTGTGTTGGTTGCGGCTGCTTTGTGCGTACCAACAGCTGCACTGGCTTATGATCCTAAAGTGGAAGAGTTGGGCAAACAGTTAAGCTTACCTTATTTAAAATTAAATGAATTATCCAGCGACAAAAACTTTATACAATTCGTCCAGGAGCTTGAGTCCAAAATTCCTTCCAAGAAGAATCTTACAGAATCAGTTGCCAAAATGGCAGACTTAACAAAAAAAATTAATTCACAAGTAATAAGAAATTTAGTTGACGAGCTTGGAGAATGAACTTGAAGAATAAAATTGGCGAATAAGTTTAGGTATGAAATGAAAAATATATCCATGAAGTTCACTAATAAAGAAATTTACAAAGGTTTGGCAGTTTGCACAAATAACTTTCATGATTTAACTGTGGCTTTAGAAGCGCATTTAGAGAACAAAAAACGCTTAAGGATTGTGACCATTAACCCCGAAATGCTTGTCGCAGCTGATCAAAACCAAGAGTTCTTCAAGGCCGTTAAAGCTGCTGACCTTGTAATTCCCGATGGGATGGGCATTGTTTTATTGCTTAAAAAAAAGGGCGCTAAAGATGCTACTCGTGTTCCGGGTATCGAACTCTCGTGGAAGGCACTAGAGCTTGCTATCCAACAAAATTTACCCATAGCAATTATTGGTTCAACAGACTCAGCGCTTGAGGGCTCGCTAAAAACTATCACCGAAAAGCTTGGAAAGCCAAACTTAATATACAGTCACAATGGCTTTTTTGATGAAAAAGAAAAGCTACAAATTCAAAATGTACTTTTTGAAACTAAACCAGCACTTGTGTTGGTTGCCATGCCTTTTATTAAGCAAGAGATTTTTTTAGCTGAGCTTTTTGAAAAAGGCTTAAATGCAATAGCTTTTGGGGTGGGCGGTTCCCTCGATGTTTGGTCGGGTAAAGTTGAAAGAGCGCCGCTTACGTTCCAGAGATTAGGCCTAGAATGGCTTTGGCGGGTATTAGGCCAACCCGAAAGATTTTCTCGCCTCTTGAAGACCTTGCTTCCCTTTGTGCGGATTTATTTTAGTTAAGTTATTTATTTCCTAATAAAGTATTAAAAAAGTGACTAGCAATTAAGCGATAGGATTTCCAGTACTGCATTTTAACTATTTTAATGATTAGACCTTTAACAACTTTAATAAATTCACGCCTTTTAAAGAATCGCCTGTTTATGAAAAGCGGACACAGTGCATCCTCAGATAAAACCCCCTTCGCAATGGTATTAGACAAAGCCGCTATATCTTTGCAATCAAACGACTTGACAGAGCTTAAAGCAGCACAGGAAGCTCTTCAACAGTTTACAAGCCACCCAGAAGCCCATCAAACGCATTTTAAGGTTAAAGATCAAATGCTTATGGACTTAGCCGAAAAAATAGCCGAGCTTGAAAAAAATTAAAATCATTTAACAAAGTCTTTATTGCAAATAATTCTCAATTAAGCGAAAATTTCTTTATTAATTTCAATTGAGAATTATTCTCAATAACATATCTT
>JANRMG010000300.1:0-24501 GCA_033761855.1 Candidatus Caenarcanales bacterium | reverse complement strand
CAGCAATTCAACAATCTTGCTAACCCCGAAATCCACTTTAAAACCACAGCTGAAGAGATTTGGAATGACACTGAGTGCAAGATTGACATTTTGATTTCCGGCGTTGGAACGGGTGGGACAATTACCGGGATAAGCAAAGTTATAAAATCTCGCAAAGCCTCTTTCAAAGCAATTGCCGTCGAACCGGTGGAGTCTCCCGTTTTATCGGGTGGAAAGCCGGGGCCGCACAAAATACAAGGGATTGGTGCTGGCTTTAAACCTAATGTTTTGGAAATGAACTTGGTTGATGAAGTAATTCAAATCTCAAGCGAAGATGCCATTCAGACGGCAAGATTCATTGCAAGAAAAGAAGGACTTTTGGTTGGAATCTCGTCCGGGGCTGCTTTGAGCGCGGCTTACCAAATTGCCCACCGTCCAGAATCTGCAGGCAAGGTGATTGTGGTTATTATTCCATCCAATGGGGAGCGTTACCTATCCTCGGTGATGTATGCTCAGGAACTTGAGGAGGCCAAAGCTCTTGTGGCGGAGCCACCACAGACGGAGCAGTCTACGATTCCGGCTTCTCAGAATATTTGAAGAATTTTTAAATGATGCTGAAACAAGTTAAACTTTATACAAAGCTTTCCAATTGTTTAAGCTCGTTTGTCACTTCTTGCCCCCTCTCCTTTAGGAGAGGGTTGGGGTGAGGTTCACAAAAAATGTTCATCAAAAAACTACAACTAAAAAACTTTAAGCGCTTCAGTGATTTGACTATTGATTTGTCACCCCCCAACCCACTTGACAGGGGGGGTGAAGAATCTAAAATTCCAAAATTGGTTTTATTAATCGGCGCGAACGGGAGCGGAAAGTCTTGTGTTTTTGATGCTTTTGAATGCATAAATAGTGCTGCTAAAGATGAATTAAAGGTTGATGCCAAATATGCATTTAAGTCAACAAGAGAATATTTCCTTAAAGATGATTCAACTCAGAAATTTGCAATCAGATATCAATTTAATGATTCCGAGACTATATTTGCTCAGGTAACAGCTGGAAAGATATTTAAAGTTTCTAGCTTTGATTCTTCAATCGATGAAATTCATAATTTGACGGGTAATGATTTGCAATTTCAAGAAAAAGGCTACGTTGGTACTAAAGATTTTAAGTTTTATGGAAGAAGTTCATTCAGATATACACCTCGGATTACCAAGACAACAATTGGAGCAACTAGAGAAGATATTTCTCAAGATTCTGAAAGGCCAAAAACTTACATTGATCTTGACAATGCTCGAATGGATGCAGATATTGATCAAATCTTTAGAGACTTTTTTAAGGAAATCAAGGAAAAGAACAATGCTCAGGAAAAGTTCAATACTGCTCTGAATAGTGCTTTTCGCAATATATTTGGAGATACAGAGACTTCTTTAAAATATGATGATTTTGATTCTCCTTTGGATGGTGAACCCGTGAGATTCTGGTTTAAAAAAGGAGCTTCGAGAATAAATTATGATTATTTAAGTGCTGGCGAGAAGATGGTATTTGACCTTGTTCTTAATCTGTATGCTCGAAGAAATTTCTTTCAAGATGCAGTCTATTTCTTTGATGAAATCGATTTGCATTTGAATACATCTCTGCAAAGAAATTTATTAAAAGAGATTACCGAGAATTGGGTTCCAAAAAGTTCTCAGGTTTGGGTCGCGAGCCATTCTCTTGGATTTATAGATTACGCAAGGCAATCAAGTGAAGCTGCGATTATAGATTTTGATAATTTAGATTTTGATGTAAAGCAGGAATTAAAGCCAGAAAATAAAGGTCTGCAAAATTATGAGATTGCTGTTCCAAAGAATTTAATTCAAGATTTGTTTAGAGGAAAGAAAATAGTAATTTGTGAAAATAAAGATGACGAGTTGTATAACTCTCTTTTGATCGATGAAAAGCTTTTTGTTGGTGTCCCAGATAAAAATTCTGTTTTTGTGGAAACAAAAAACAATCCTGATTACTTTGGATTAAGAGATAGGGACTTCCTAACCGACGAAGAAATTAAGAAAGTAAAAAAGAAATACAAAAATCTATTTGTCCTTGAATTTTACTGTTTAGAAAATTACCTTTATCATCCTGATAATCTCTCAGAACTTGGATTAAAGGGATTTGACATTAATGACTACAAACAAGAAATCGAAAGACAGAAGAATGAAAAGAAAGCTCAAATTAAAGTCCAAAAGATAAAAGATGCAAGAAAAGGTGATAGTTTAATTAAAATTGAAAATATTGAAGATAGTAATTATGCTCAGTTTATTGAGTCAAAGCTTGATTCAAAGGAATTTAAAGATTTCTATACTTTTTTCAGCATGAAGGATTTATTTAAGAAGGAATGCTTAGAACAGTATAAGCTTTCAAAGATGCAACTCTCCAAAACCAAATGGTTCCGCTCCCAAATGGAGAAGATAATAAAATGAACTTCCTCCAAACCCTCGAAGATGACCTCCAGTTCATAAAAACCAACGATCCGGCTGCGCGGACAAAGTGGGAAATTTTGCTTTGTTACTTTGGTCTTCACGCGGTTTATATTCACAAACTCGCTCATTGGCTCTACAAAAACGATTTGTTTTTATTAGCTCGTTTGGTTTCTAACTTCTCTCGTTTTGTTACCGGTATCGAAATCCATCCAGGAGCCAAGATCTCCCGCAAGGTCTTTATTGATCACGGAGTCGGAGTTGTAATCGGTGAAACCGCTGAAGTGGAGGAAGAAGTAATAATTTACCAAGGCGTTACCTTGGGCGGAACCTCGACCAAAGCCGAAAAAAGACATCCAACCATCAAAAAGGGTTCTGTCATCGGTTCCCACGCGCAAGTACTTGGCAATATTACCGTTGGAGAAAACTCACGCATCGGAGCGGGTTCGGTGGTGGTTAAAGACGTACCGCCCGAAACCACAATGGTTGGAATACCCGCCAGAGAAGCGAGCAAAGCGAGCGGAGAAAAGTTAGACCACAACCAAATCCCAGATATGTTATGCGACCGGATTAAGGTTTTGGAAGAAGAAGTTGAGAGATTGAAAAAGCATTAAATGTTAACTACACCTATCAAAGCCATCGAAGTTCTCGGTTTGTTTTGTCCAGCCTTGTTGACCATTGTGTAATCTAAACTTTACCCACCAAGTGCTTTTGTAATCCTGCGGAAATTTTCCGTTTACGAAAATCTCTTCTACTGGTAAGTTCCCCTGACCATCTATGACTCTGCCTTTGTACCAAATTTTGAACTGACCCTCTCCTTGGTATGTTAGAAGGTAAATTTTTTCTCCAGCTCTGTAGTTTTGGTAATTTGAAATTATTTTTATTGGGAATGGGACAGTATAAACCTCGCCTGTAATTGGACTCTGCTTACTTCCTTTTTTCAACATTCCAATGGGTTTTTTTTTGGCAATGAATACAAAATAGTATCTTTTTTAACTATTACTTCGGCGTATTGACAGCATTCAAAAGGACAAGCACCCTTGTCAACATAAATGTTGGGTAATTTTTCATGATTAGTTTTAGTTTTTGCTTCGTTGAAATGGCACAAATAAAGCAAAAAGAACAAGCATGTATAAAGAACGTTCTTTCCCATTGGTCTTAAATAGCTATATAAATTCAAGTTCAAATTTTACAATATCAAGATTTTGATACTTCATTCAAATGAAGAGTTTTATTTTATGAAAAACTATTTCTTCCCGCTCTTCTCACTCTCTCTCATTTGCATCTGAACACGAATTGCTTCAATAATGTCGTTTGGATCGACGAAGTCGAGTTCTAATAAAATTTGTCCTAAAGGCTTTTTGCCTTCTGGTGGGAGATTTGCCTGGTATTGTAAAGCCTCAACTAATTGCTCTTTATTTATTTTTCCGAGGGCTACCAAAATTTGTCCGATCAGGCTCGGTGATTCATTGTTGGCTTCTTGATTCATACAGCTATTCTCCGGTAAAAGAGCCACCAGCAGCACCTACTTTTTAAGCTTATGGCTGCTGAGTTTCCCCCCTGACCAGATTCACCTAATTAGCATCACCACTAGCGGCTTGAATATATTATCTTACTACCCGGCTTTATAGCTAGCAAAACAACCTAATAAATTTCCCAGAAATGAATCTCCTAAACTTAGAGAATTTTTTTCGAATAAATTAGGCTTAACCCGAAACACTCATTCGGAGGGCCTATTTGCATTTTATATATTTAACTCAATTTTAATTTTTAATCTTTTTCTCACATAATTTGCGATTTCAAATATAATCCTTTAAAAGTGTAATTAGTAACTTTCATAGAGATTGAATTAATCAGCTGAATCACGTTTTACGTTTTACAAGATTTTATACCTTGAAATTCTAAAATAAGATTAGGTCAAGCCGAATTAAACCTTAGTTACATATTAATTAATCTCTCTGAATGAAGGTGACTTAAAAAAAGATGGATGTTAGACTGAAACCAGTTGAGGTCTAAATGGGTAGTAAAACCTTATACTGATTGCAAAACAAAACTCGATTTATTTATTTTTGGGGTTAAAACCATGTTCGAAAGGTTCACAGAAAAGGCAATAAAGGTCATAATGCTAGCTCAGGAAGAGGCTCGCAGGCTTGGCCATAATTTTGTAGGTACAGAGCAAATTCTGCTTGGCCTAATTGGTGAGGGAACTGGCATAGCCGCCAAAACTCTCAAACAAATGGGGGTTAACCTTAAAGACGCTCGTGTAGAGGTCGAGAAAATTATCGGACGCGGATCAGGTTTTGTTGCAGTAGAAATCCCATTTACCCCAAGAGCCAAAAGAGTTTTGGAACTGGCTTGGGATGAGGCCAGACAATTAGGCCATAATTATATTGGAACCGAACATTTATTATTGGGTTTAATCCGCGAAGGTGAAGGCGTAGCCGCTAAAGTTCTAGAGAGCTTAAACGTAGATATTAGCCGGGTTCGCAGCAACATTTTAAGAATGCTCAACGAGAGTGGAACAGTGGCCAGTGGTGTGTCCGGATCAACTTCTTCGGGATCATCAACTGGAACGGGTCGTTCTAAAACACCAACTCTTGATGAGTTTGGTACTAATTTAACTCAGCTAGCAACCGATGGAAAGCTCGATCCAGTTGTTGGAAGAGAAAATGAAATTGAAAGAGTCATTCAGATTCTTGGAAGAAGAACTAAAAACAACCCAGTATTAATCGGGGAACCGGGTGTTGGTAAAACTGCAATTGCTGAAGGACTAGCCCAAAGAATCATCAATGGTGATATCCCTGATTTCTTGATGGAAAAGAAAATTGTTCAACTCGATATTGGTTTGCTAGTAGCAGGAACCAAGTACAGAGGGGAATTTGAAGAACGTCTTAAAAAGATTATGGATGAAATCCGTTCGTCCCTTAACGTTATTCTTGTAATTGACGAATTGCATACCTTGGTTGGAGCCGGTGCTGCCGAAGGCGCTATTGATGCCGCTAATATTTTAAAACCAGTTTTAGCCAGAGGAGAGCTGCGTTGCATCGGTGCAACCACTCTTGAAGAATACCGCAAGCACATTGAAAAAGACGCCGCTCTCGAACGTCGCTTCCAACCAGTTAATGTGGGCGAACCTTCAGTCAGTGAGACGGTTGAAATCCTCCGTGGTTTAAGAGAAAAATACGAAGAGCACCATGGTTTAACTATTACTGACGATGCTTTAAACGCTGCTGCTGTTCTCTCAGAGCGCTACATTGCTGATAGATTTTTGCCGGATAAGGCAATTGACTTGATTGACGAAGCAAGTTCTTTTGTTCGTCTTAAAATCACCACTCTTCCGCCCGAAGGCAAAGAGCTAGAAAAGAAACTCTCAGATACTCGTCGTGAAAAAGAGCAAGCTGTCCGCGACCAAAGCTTCGAGACTGCTGCAAGTCTTAGGGATGTTGAAAGCGATTTAATTTCGAAGATAGATGAGATGCGCCGAGAGGTGAGAGAAAAAGCCACTTTAGAAGGTGCATCTTTGATTGTCTCTGCGACTGATATTGCTACCGTGGTAAGCAGATGGACTGGAATCCCTGTTGGAGAGCTGACAGAGCATGAATCCGAGAAATTGCAGCACATGGAAGAAACTCTTCACCAGAGAGTTATTGGTCAAGAGCCTGCAATTCGTGCAGTTAGTCTGGCAATTCGCCGAGCGCGTGTTGGTCTTAAAAATCCAAATCGTCCGATTGGAAACTTTATCTTTGCTGGCCCCACTGGTGTAGGTAAAACGGAACTTGCTAAAACTTTAGCCTCATTTTTCTTTGGTTCCGAAGAAGCTATCATTCGGGTGGACATGAGTGAGTTTATGGAAAGACACACCACAAGCCGTTTAGTTGGTTCTCCTCCCGGATATGTTGGTTTTGGAGAAGGTGGAGAACTCACTGAAAGAGTCCGTAGACGTCCTTATTCGGTTGTGCTTTTTGATGAAATTGAAAAAGCCCACCCAGACGTATTTAACATAATGCTTCAGGTTCTTGATGATGGTCGCTTGACTGATTCTAAGGGAAGAGTTGTTAGCTTTAAGAATACAATTATCATCATGACTTCCAACGTTGGGGCTCGTTCAATCGAAAACGATAAACAAATGGGCTTTAATACTCCTGAAGGTGAAGATGAGCAGCTTCGGTACAGAAGAATGCAAGGCAAACTGATGGAAGAAATGAAGAGAACCTTTAGGCCCGAATTCTTAAACAGAGTTGATGAAATCATCATCTTCCACAGACTAAATCAAGAGCACTTATCTCAAATCTTTGATTTAATGGTGGCTAATCTTGTTAATAGACTTAAAGATAAAGAAATCAGCCTTGAGATTTCGCCTCCAGCTAAAGACTTTTTATGTCTTGAATCGCAGCGGAATGACAGACCAGGCGTTGGTATTAAAACCGAAGGCAGCGAGATTATCTCTCGCGATGGAGCCCGTCCTCTTTTGCGTGTAATTCAAAGAGAGCTTGAGAATGTTTTGGCTGAAAAACTTCTTAGCAAAGATATACAGCCTGGAGACACGCTTAAGGTTGACTACGACGAAAATACTAAAAAACTCGTAATAGATAAATCCGAGAGTTCTCCTAAAAAAAGTGATAAAAATAAGAAGGATAAACAAACACCCGAACAAGAGCTTTCAACAAGTTCTTCTTAAATAGATTGATGGAAATGGTTACAGGTTTGGTTGCAAAACCTTGGGGCAGTTATGAGGTACTCGATGATAAGCCTAACTACAAAGTTAAGCGTATCATCGTTGAGCCAGGCCACCGTTTAAGCTACCAAAAACATACAAAGCGCTCAGAGCATTGGTTTATTGTGGAAGGCCAAGCAATGGTGACTTTGGATGGCAAGGACTACCATCTTTCGGCGGGTCAATCAATTGATATTTCTATTGGAGCTGCACATAGAATACAAAACCCAAGCAAAGACCAAAAGATGATTTTTATCGAAGTACAACTTGGGACTTATTTTGGCGAGGATGATATAGAGCGTCTCTCGGATGATTATGGTAGGGGATGACCCCTCACCCTAGCCCTCTCCCACAAGGGTAGAGGGAAAAAACAGTATTGCAATATTTAATTAATGTAGTGGCTCAGCATGCTGAGCCTGTTTCTAACCAAACACCGAGGAAATAGCCTTGAATATAGCGGCTCCCCAATGCTCGTAAACAACTTGGGAAGTGCCAATGCAAGTGGGAACCCTAACTAAATTGCTGGCCGCAACAATAAAAAGGTTAGAATCCTTTTCGGCATGTTGTGCAACTTTTTCAGCTTGTTGGGAGTTGGCAAATTCGATTGGCATAAAATAGGGTGTTCCAGGCTCTCTGAGGGTTGCTATAACCTTTCCATTTTTATCGGAGATTTTATAAGTTCCCGCTTTTGTATTTTCAAAACCTAAATTGTTTATTTGTGCTTGCTTTCTAAAAGCTCCTACAGCGGTTTTTATTCTTGGCTGGATTTCTTCTTTTAAAGATTTTTGGATGCTGGCTTTAAGCTCTGCTTGTGTCTCTGGATTTGTTAGAAGTACTCGGCTGAGCTTTAAAGACATATTGGCGTTTCCGGCTGTCCCTCTTTGCCATCCCACACAGCGATCCACAAAGTCAGCTGAGGCTCTTTCCCATTTTTGTTCTCCGTTTTTGTCTTTGGGTAAAATTAATCCCAAATAACCAACGCGCTTGGCGTAAAGTCCCAGAGACTTGGAATTGGACATTAATAAATAAGGGTAAATATTATTGCCGAGAGTGCTTCCAAGAGCTTTTAAAAACTTAGGCAAGAACTCACCATAGTTTGGATGCGCTGGAATAAAATGAATATAGGCCAAATCAAAACCAACTGCGACTGTGCCTCCTCTCTCGGCATGCTCTTTAAGAGCCTGAGGAATCTCGTTTTCCAAAATGCTGGGCGGAATCACGTATCCCGAAGGATTATTAGGAGAAGTTAAAACGATTGTACAATGTTTGTTATTTTGCAAAAATTCTCTTAAACTCTTTAGATTGAAATTTCCTTCTGAGTCGTTTAGCTCATAGGTTGCCATTGGTGGCTTATTACCGTTGTTTGCAATGGCTTCAAGAATAGAATCGTAGCCGCCCCAATAAGGGTTTCCAAGCCCGATAGTTCTTTGCTTTTGGCCTGAAGTGGTTAAGCTCTCTGGAAGTTTGGTTGTAATGCCAAACATATTTGAAACCGCTTGAGTTCCGCCTGCTGTAAAAACAAAAGAGTAGGTATAATCGGCTTCGATAATTTCTCTTACGGGTTTTGTAAAGAAGAAATCCAATACGCCTCTTTGATGCTCTTTGTCCATGACGGGACCAATGTATGCATAATTTTGCGGGTCTTGCTCAAGCTTGGCTGAGGCCTCAAGAACCGCCTTCGGAACAAAGACTTTATCGGAGGTTTCGCCCGGCACTACTAACATTCCGGCGCTGGCATTGTATTTGTATTTTAAATTTGGGTCATAATTATAAGGATTAAAAGTTGGCAAATCAAGCTTATTGAATCTTGCATTCACTCCCATTACTGGATCAGTGCTTCCGCGAGCCCCCTCTTGGTGAAAGAGTTCGGGATTCTGAACTAGAGTTTCTGAAGTGTTGCTCATGATTTGAAAATTCTTAAAATGTTTGGTTATTTAATTTTATTATTCTTTGGATGAACTTTGCTCTTAAATGTATTCGATTTAGTTGGATCCAACTGCTGATTGTAAGCCACCTACAGCTCCTGAAAGGATTTTAGCGGCTTGTCTCAATGAATTTTCATGCGGTAATCCGCAAAAGCCTATTCTAACAACCTCTTCTATGGCTGGGAGATAAAGTCCTGCTTGCTGACAAGCCAATGCTACCGTCTGGGCGTCTTCAGCGTTTGCAAAGGTTAAACCACCAAAATATGGCATTCCAGGTAGCCTCATTTGTGCAACTGGCTGATTGGATCTTCCAAGTAATTGCCAAACCTTTGGATTGGCTTCCGAAGCTTGGAATTTAATTCCCCCTCCAAGTTCATCTGCAAAGGACGTTAAAAATTGTCCTACCCTGGGAGATAATTGATTAGTAAGTACATCTTGAATGGCTTGTCTTAAAACTGGAATATTTGGGTTTTGGCTGCCATCATCAGTTCTTGTAAATAAAGCATTACTAAGATGCAGAGCTAGTGAAGTGTTCCCTCCGGTTCCACGTTTGTTAATAGAGCTTAATTTAGTTATTTTATTTGTTGATGCTTCTATTGATTTTGGAGCAATTAAAATTTCATGGCCTAATCTTATAGAAAAATCCCCTAAAGATTTTGAACCTGACATTAAAAAGTAAGTCTGTATGCTTGTACCATGGTTAGAACCAAGCTTTTCTAAAAATTGTATTAAAAATTCCTGGGCATAGTTTGGATGATCTGTTATGAAATGAAGGTATGCTAAATCAAAACCTACTGCAGCTGTTCCACCTTTTTCAGCATGCTCATTTAGAGCTTCGGCAATTTGATTTGAAATAACATTAGGAGGGATTACAAAACCAGTTGGATTATCAGGAGTGGTAAGTAAAATTGTGCAATGTTTATTTTCCTCAAGGAAAGTTTTAAAACTATTAATATGAAAATTCCCATCCTTATTTGTTAGTTCAAAGGTTGCGATTTTGGGTTTGGCTAATCCAAAAACATCTGTTTGTGCATCATAGCCAGACCAATGAATACTGCTTAGTCCAATTGTCCTCGTTATATTGTCTTCTGAAGCTAGTTCTGGTGGTAGTTCATTCCATACATGAAGAAAGCTATTAATAGCTCCTGTGCCTCCCGAAGTAACTTGGCCATATAGAGAGTATTTTGCAGTTATTTCTCTAGAAAGTTCGTTTCCAAAATAAAAATCAAGAACACCTTCTAAATGACCTCCAGATATTACAGGGCCTAGATATTCTCGGGTTGAAGCATCATCAATTATTTGATGCATTAATTTATCACGTTCTGGATGACCAAAGAGAACTGGCAATTGAGTTTTAGGGTCAGGAACGAAAAGCATCCCAATGTTTGCATTAATTTTGAAAGCTTCTTGAGTACCTAAAGGATTAAATACAGGTCTTTTATCATTTTTGAACAGATTCCCAACTCTTGTAACTTCATCAGGTTGGATTGGTGAGCCGCCAGGCATTAATGGTTTAGTTCGAGTGCTGTGGAAGACTATTTTTCCTTTCTTTAAATGTGATTGCCATAATTTACCTTTGGGAAAAGGCTGAACCCTAGCGGTGCTTGAAACAACCATAAATTTAATCCAAATATAAAGAAAACATTAATCCCAAAACTCTATCTAAATAAAAAAGAAGAAGCAAGAAAATACGATTAATAATTTTTTTACACTTTTACAGACTTTTGTTTTGGTCGTTTGCGACTCGCCTTTTTTAATGACTTAATTAATGCTTTAAGTTAGCATTGTAAAAAGTTAGTTTGTCTGTTTCAATTTCATGCTCCATTCCCCCGGACCTATCCTTGTTGATTTAGGAAAACTATTTGGCGCAGGTTACAGCTTGCCAATTCGTTGGTATGGTTTGCTCACCGGTTTGGGATTTTTGGTGTCGGCAATTTATGTAAATTTTTTAATTGCAAAGCGCGCTAATGAAGAGCAAAAGCAAAATCTTATTGATGTTCTCTTTTGGTGCTTTTTTGGTGGCATTGTTGGTGCTAGGCTTTGGTTCGTGGCTTTGAGTTGGGATTATTTTGCGGCGCAGCCAATCAAAATTTTTCATATCTGGGAGGGTGGACAATCCATTCAAGGAGGCTTTGTAGGAGGGATTCTAAGTGGCTTATTTTTTTATTGGCTAAAAAAAGCCGATAGCAAACCCGAAAGCTATTTGAACAGATTGTTTGTTTGTGACCTCTTTGGTTTGGCTCTTCCGTTGGCACAAGCCATTGGTCGTTGGGGTAACTTTTTTAACACCGAAGCCTTTGGCAAGCCGACAAATTTACCTTGGGGACAATTCGTTCCTCCCCATCTAAGACCGGAGCAGTACTTGGGAAGCAGCTCTTTCCATCCTACTTTCCTTTATGAATCAATTTATTTATTGTTTGTAGCTGGGTTCTTGTATTTTCTCTTTCGGAGGCGGGATTCTGGTCTCATTAAACTTAATAACGGAACAATTTTATGCATTTATTTTATGCTTTATTCCTTGGGTCGCTTTTTCCTCGAATCCATGAGGACAGACAGCCTCTACATAAGTATCTTTCCGGCGGCGCAGGTTGTTTGTGTTTTAACTTTTGGGTTGGCTTTGCTCTTTGCGTTTAGGTTTTCGCGAGTGCAAGCGTGAAAGATCGGCATGTGTTAGAAGTACCTAATAATTAAAAACCGATGAATTGGCTGTTCTCGTTTGGTGATTGTAGGGGAAGGTTTTAAACCTGCCCCTACGGCGATGGATTCTAAAGAATTTAGTTGGTTGCTGGGCTCAGCATGCTGAGACTCTAAGAAAAACCTTAATCAATGATTTTTTCAATTCGTTTCTGCTTATAATATTTCTTAACTAATTTATTTTCTTAATCTCATGGTTATCAATTCTCCCACCGAAATAGAAGCTCCAGCAAATTCAAACTTCTGTCTGGATGATGAAATTGGCTATGTTTCTTTAATCCAACACACGGGCGATGACACCATGATTGTTAACAGTGCGCGGGTTTCCTTCGGAAAGCGCATCGAAAAACTCGAAGAAAGAGATACTAAGCTCATTCGATTTTTACTTGAGCATTCCCACGGTACACCTCTTGAGCACACGAGTTTAACTTACATTGTTAAATGCCCTTTGTTTGTGGCTCGTCAATGGCATAGACACCGCGTAGGGATTTCCATCAACGAAATCAGTGGTCGTTACGTTGAAGTCAAAGACGAATTTTATACACCGAAGATTTTCCGTAGCCAAAGCAAAAGTAACCGCCAAGCAAGTGTGGATTCGCAATTCACCAGTGAAGAGAACCAAGCTTGTGTTGACAAATACAACGAAGCTATTCAAGCCTGTTACGAATCCTATTTAAAGTTGATTGAAGCGGGTGTCGCTCGTGAGCAGGCCCGTGGGGTTTTGCCGCTTTGCGCTTATACTCAATACTATTGGACATGCAATTTGCGTTCGCTCTTCCATTTTGTTAAACTCCGTGACCATGCTGATGCCCAGTGGGAAATCCAGCGTTATGCCAAAGCTATGCTAAAGCAAGCCAAAGAGTTTTTCCCCGAAACCATTAAAATCTGGGAAGATTTAGGTAGACCTTAAATTTTTTAAGATGTTATTTCCTGAAGACAGTTCGAGGTAGCTAAGTGGTTATAAAGGCTGTAGTTCATAAAGCAGAAGAAGGTTGATACTGGGCAAAGGTTCCAGCTCTGCAGGGTTGTTATACTCAAGGTGAGACTATTGATGAAATCATTGAAAATCTTAAAGAGGTTATAAGTCTTTATGAACATGAAGAGCCACAATTGATTGAGCCTACAGACCAGCTCTTAGAGATTGTTTTATGAAATCAATTTCTGGAAAGAGAATGTTGCAAATTCTCATCCAAAAAGGATGGTAATTATATCTCCCTCCCAGTTCATGCCAATGAAGATCTTAAGATTGGTTTATTGAAAAGTATTATGAAAGACGCTGGATTGAGTGAATTAGATATTTAATCTCTCTGGGGGTATAATTTCCCCGTTGCTGCGGGGAGTATCATTTTCAGTAGCTCTAGTTAAATAAAGAGATTCCGCTCAATTAGAGTTTGTTTTTACTAAGCTAATGGTAAGAAGAAAGTAGTTTAAGTTTCGTAAGATGGACAAAACAAAACCAATTTGGGTTAGTGGTGGAACTGGTTATGTCGGGGCAAGACTCATACCTCGGCTTCTAGAGGCTGGGTACAAAGTCCGCGCTATTTCTCGTACCGTGGATAAGCTTACCAGTAGACCTTGGGCAAATAATCCAAATCTGGAAATCTATCCGGCTGATGTTCTCGATTTGGAGAGCTTAACGCAGACTATGCGCGGTTGTTCGGTGGTTTATTACATGGTGCATTCCATGAACGCGCACCCGAAAAAGTACCGTGAGATGGACAAAAAAGCGGCACAAAATGTAGCCAAAGTTGCTGCACAAGTGGGAATCGAAAGAATAATTTATTTGGGTGGTCTCGGTTCAAAGAATTCATCGGATTTAAGTAAGCATTTACAATCCCGCCACGAAGTGGCCGATATTCTGTGTAACGGTAAAGTGCCAGTCACTGTTTTGCGGGCCGCTATGATTATTGGCTCTGGAAGTGCATCTTTTGAAATACTTCGCTATTTAGTTGACAGGTTGCCGATTATGATTACGCCTAAGTGGGTGAGTACTCCCTGTCAGCCAATTGCGATTAGAAATGTTTTAACTTATTTGATTGGATGCTTGGATTCGCCTGGGACAATTGGCAAAACCCTCGATATTGGTGGCAAAGAAGTGGTGACTTACCGCGACTTGATGGAAATGTATGCTGAGGAAGCTGGGCTTCCGAAGAGGGCTGTGATTCCGGTGCCCTTTTTTACACCGCGCTTAAGTTCATATTGGATTCATTTGGTTACACCCATGCCAGCTTCAATTGCGCGTCCGCTCGCCGAAGGACTTAAAAATCCGGTTACTTGTTTAAATAACGATATTTTGGAATTGGTTCCTCAGGAGCTTTTATCGTGTCGGGAGGCAGTAAAGTTTGCCCTCGAAAAAATGGAAATGCAGCAAATAGAGAGCCACTGGACCGATGCTGGTTATAGTTTTTCACCGGAATGGGTTTATTCAGGAGACCCTCAGTGGGCCGGTGGAACCATTTATGAGGACAAAAGAAAAATAACTTTAAAAGCCAAGCCCGAAGAAATCTGGCAGCCAATATGCAGAATAGGAGGTGAAACTGGTTGGTATTACGGAGATTGGCTTTGGCAATTAAGAGGAGTTATAGACAGAATGGTGGGCGGAGTTGGCTTGAGAAGAGGCCGAAGACACCCAACTGAACTGAGACCCGGAGATGCACTCGATTTTTGGCGGGTGGCTGATTTGCAGGAAAATAAAAGACTTATGTTAATTGCTGAGATGAAGCTTCCAGGGCAGGCAATTTTAGATTTTAAAATAAACAAACTTGATGAAGAAACCCTTGAATTGTACCAAACAGCACGCTTTTTGCCCAAAGGCCTTTTTGGAATTTTGTATTGGTGGTTGGTTACACCGCTACACTTTTTTGTTTTTAATGGAATGCTTCTTGGTATGGTTAAAGCCAGCGGTGCAAATATACTTGAGGGGCCTGAATTAATAAAATAGTTCTTTGTTAAAAAGATATTTTATTTAAGCTTTGAAACTTTTAGTTTGTATATATTGAATGCATATACTGAACTCACTGTGTAGAGCCAATTTAATTTATTAAAATAAAAGTTCTGGCAGGGCAAAAGTTTATTTAATCCAAAAGCAACAACAACTGTGAAAACTCCTATACAAAGACTGTCTGATAGAGGTGCTTCATCGTTTACCCCAGAAATTATTTTTCCACAAGTACTCAAGTAAATAAACTTGTTCCAACATAGCATCAGGCTGCAGTGAGTAGTCTTCTTTATGAGGCTTATACTGATGCATCAAAATAGATCCAAAGTTTATTTTTAAGGTGTGATCATGTTCATTCTGATAGAAGATCACTATCTGAAGCTGTGCAAAAGAAGTTTCAGATAACCTTAAAACCTAAAAAGTTTACCGAAACTTAAGTTTTTTTATTTGAAGCCTTAATAAATTTGCTAATCTTTAAAGGAAATAATTTAGTCGAGATAATTTTTGAAAAGTTTATAAAACTATTATGAACAATTTCCCTTTAGGTGATATAGGTTTACCAGCTCCTCCTTGGCTGTTCATTGGCCTATTGCTTTTAATATTTTTCTTACATCTCATATCGATGTGGCTTTTGCTGGGAAGCTTAATAGTTGGTTTAGTAGAAATTGCAAAGACTAAAGTCAATTGGGAACAAGCTCTCTCTTTGCGTTATTTGCCGATTATTATGGCACTTGTCATTAACCTTGGTGTGCCGCCGCTTTTATTTTTACAAGTTTTGTATCCTCCCTTTTTCTTTAGCAGTTCAATCATCATTGCTGCTCCCTGGTTTACTGTCTTTTTGTTAGTAATGGCAAGCTATGGTTTCATTTATGCGGCTAGATACGGAGCTAAGAAAAAATGGCAGGCAATCCTTTTCCTTTCTATTTCTGCCCTTACAGCACTTTGGGTTTCTTTCACTTTCTCTAATAATATGTCTTTGATGATTAAGCCTGCTTTTTGGCAAGAATTATATTCTTACAAGCAAAATGGTTTAAATCTTTATCCCAACTTACCAGAAGTTATTTCTCGTTGGGCTTGGGTTTTATCTCCTTTATTTGTGGCCGGAGCTACGCTCCTCAAGCGCTCAAAGTATTGGTCCATTGCTACGGCTATAATCGGAGCGGTTGCGCTTTTGGCTTACAGGAGCTTTTTACCACCTGAGGTTCTTAATCACAGTTTGGTAAATATTGGAACTATAGTTGACTTTACCCTCTTGGGAGTGCTGCTGGTGATGGTCTTTGTACCGCTAAAGAATCAAGAGTTTAGTAAACCAATTTTCTTTAGCTGGCTTGCACTCAAAGGACTGACGGTTGTGGCAATCCGTCATGGAATTAGGGCTGCTAGTTTAGATCCGATTTATCCATTAGCGAAGTTACCGATTGAATTTCAACCTTATGTTTTAACTATATTCTTGGTAGCACTTGTAATCGGAGTGATAGCGCTTGGATGGATGTTTGTAAAAGGTAGTAAGGAGCTGGACATTTAAATTATGAAAGACGAACAAATGACAAAAGAAAAAAACGATATTGATGAAAAAGGAGAAGAGTTCGTTGACTCTCCTGAGCGCCGCAACTTTATGGGTACTGTTATCGGGGCGGCTACTGCGGCTTATGCTGCAGGGATTGGTTTTGTAATTTACCGTTATCTCTCAACCGGAATAACGGATTCTTCGCAACTTGATGCCATTAAAAAAATAAAAGTGGATGGCGCTGAAGCTCTTGCCAACAATTCCTTTAAAATGTTTAAGTTTGGGTCTAAGCCAGGTCTTCTAATCAAAGACTCAAGTGGAAAGCTCTCGGCTTTCAATGCTATTTGCAGCCATTTGGGTTGTACAGTCTCTTATCAACCAGACAACAAAAGAATTTTTTGCGCTTGCCATGGTGGAGTTTATAATCCTGAAACCGGAAAAAACATTTCGGGCCCTCCTCCAGAACCTTTAAAGGTCTATAAAGTGTTGGTCGAAGCAGATGGCATCTACGTTGAAAAGGCATAAGGAATAAATAATGAGCAACACAGAAACAAAAAAAGAAAACACTGCTTGGCAAACCGTTCAGAAAGAGCTGGATGAAAGACTTAAAATTTCAGAAATTGCTGAAATGGCAAGCCACAAGACTGTACCGATTCACAAACACTCTTTTTGGTATTACTTTGGGGGAATTTCTTTATTCTTCTTTATAATCCAGATGATAACGGGAATGCTTCTTCTCATGCATTATGAACCTGGGGTTGCTACTTCCTATGCTTCTGTTCAAAAGCTTTTAACTAAAGTAGAGTTCGGTCAAATCATGAGATCGCTTCATAGTTGGGCGGCAAACATGATGGTGGCTTGTGTTTTGATTCACATGTTTAGTGCTTATTTTATGAAGGCCTACCAAAAGCCTCGTGAGTTGACTTGGATTAGCGGTGCCATACTTTTGTTTTTAACCATTACTCTTGGTTTTACAGGTTACCTGCTACCTTGGGATGACATAGCTTACTTTGCAACCAAAGTGGGTCTTGATATTGCAGAAACCTCTCCAATCACTGAAACAGCCTGGAAAGACATAGCAACAACTTTGGGCAATATTACAAACAATGACCCCAAACTTATTATGGAGTCTATAAAATGGCCAGGTATCATTGCCGCTGATATTTTAAGAGGAGGCGCAGACCTTACCAACTTAACCATTCAGAGGTTTGCAAGCATTCACTATGTAATTCTTCCTTGGGTTTTCTCGGCTGTACTTGGTCTTCATATCTTGTTAATCCAGTTGCATGGAAATACAATTCCTAAAAAAATTGAAGAGAAAAAGGAATACCGAAACATTCCATTTTTCCCTAATTTCTTTTACGAAGACTTATTTGCTTGGCTTTTAACCTTAAATGTTTTGGCTGTCGTTGCAATTATCTTCCCTTGGGGTTTGGGTCCAGAAGCGGATCCTCTGGCTCCTGCTCCAGCTGGAATTCACCCTGAGTGGTACTTTATGGCTCCCTTTGAACTCTTAAAATGGATGCCACCCTCACTCGGTTTTATAAACGGTGAATTCATTGGTGTTGCCTTGTTCGGTGGTGCTTCTGTCTTGTTGTTTGCTGTTCCATTCTGGGATCCAAAAGAAGATTACTCTTTGTTTGGTCTTAAGATTTGTTCGGGTAAAACCGCAAGAATTGCTACCTATTACGGAATTTTTGCCCTTTTGGGATTGCTTTTCTTTACCGGATTAGCTTACTGGTGTTTGGATGGAAAAGACGTATGCGTTAGAATGCACGACTTTTTCCCTTGGATGGTTCGTGGGTTTAAGTAAAAATCAGATCTATTATTAACTACTTGAAGGTCGGAGAGGTTTCTCTGGCCTTTTTTGTTATTGCCAGGCAACTGCTGCTAATGGCAACCTTGAGTTACCATAATAAGAACTCTCAATATATTTCGAAGTTACTGTCCAAAGACCATTAAAATCCATTGATTGAAGGTATTCAGTGCTAGCTTGAGGATTTGTTAAAAGAAATTTTTTTTGCTCAAAATCAAATTGATCATGATACTGAAATAGTATTTTATTTATTGTGTCTATGAACAAATTTGCATATCTCTCAGGATGCTCAAGAGAGAAAATTCTGTCTGGGAGGTTCTCAGTATTTTTTTTCCATTGAATTCCTTTTGCCGATGGAAATTCTGAGTTTATAGGACCTTTATCTATTAAACTATTTTGTTTTAAGGAATCGAACAGTTGGGCAAAGCATTCTTTATACCAGCTTATAAGGTCTGGTTCTGCAGAGAAAAGTTGCGCAAAATGTCCTTTAGAAAGATTAACAAGTTCTGGATAAACTAATGGATTTTTAAGGCTGACACTTGAGGGTTGAACTGGATCTTTAATATTGAAATGACTCGATACAGAGTTTATTGCACCTTTTAGGATACTTTCATCTACTCTGCTTTTCCCGGGGAGTAATAGTATGCTATGCTCAAAGTCATGGACAAGATTTAGAAAGGCTCTTATAGGATCTGTTGAGGGAGCTATTTGTCTAATTTTTTCTAGTGTGGCTTGTGAATCTGGGCTAAAGTTATCAAAGTACGGTGCCAAAATTTCATAAGCTGATTGGTAGCTGTTTGTAGGTGCTTCTAACGTGTGTGAAATTTCTTTGTTTAATTTAATGCAAAAAGTAGGTTTTCCGCCAGAAACCTTTAGATTTATGAAAGGAGCTAAAACATTTGTAATCATAAATGTAATTACGCAATTTTATCAGATTCTAGCACTTGCAAAAAAAGAATAATGGTAGAACACTATTAATAATTTCTAAAACTTTAAAATAATGCAAAAATTCACCTCAGGAACTTACGTTGGAATTGCTCTTATAATTGCTTCCCTCGTATTTGGCTCTTTCTTTTACGCTTCTAGAGCTTCTAAAGATGTAATAAGTGTAATTGGTTACGCCAGCGTCGACGGAACCGCTAACGTTGTTAAATGGAACTTTACACTGCAAAAAGCTGTTGGATTGGCTGGTCTCAAAGATGGATACAAAGGAATTAACGATGATTTGCTTATTGTAAAATCGATCCTGCTCGATAAATTGGGCGTGGATAAAAAGGATATTTTGGTGAACCCAATAAACGTTGAAAACCTTTATGAGAACAACAATGTCACCGGTTATAACATTGTGCAAAATATACAAGTTATAGCTCGTGGAGAGGCACTTGAAAAAGTCTCAGACTACTCGCTGAACCCGACCGATTTTTTGGACAAGAGCATAATTTTCCGCTCTTCGTATCTTGAATACACTATTTCGGATATTTCTAAAATTAAGCGCCAATTGCTTTCTAAGGCTACTGATGATGCAAAACAAAGAGCTTTGGCAATTGCTAAGAGTTCCAAAAATCGCATTGGAAAGCTTGAATCCTTGCGGGTTGGCGTTTTCCAAATTACACCTCCTCTTTCGACTGAAGTAAGTGATGCGGGAATTTACAATACCTCAACAAAAGAAAAATCAATTTCAGTGACGGTTAATGCTAATTTTTATTTACACTAGGTTTTTTAGAGGCATATTCAGGCAATGATAGAAGAAACAATTAAAAAGATTGAACAATCGCTTCGGGAGAGCGAGAGTTTTACTCCTGAAAAAAGAAAAGAACTTTTGGGTTTGTTGGAAGCTCTGAAAAAAGAGGTGGCCGAGCTTCCTGTCTCTCATCAAGACCAGGCCCAACGCATTATGCGCTTTACTGAACTTAGTGCTTATGAGATAACTCATAAAAACCAAAACTCAAAACTTCAGAAGCTCTCTTTGGAAGGGTTAAATGAATCAGTAAAGGAGTTTGAAGCCAGCCATCCACAGTTGGTTGCTTCAGTTAACGCTTTCTGCCAAGCTCTTTCGGGTATGGGGATTTAGTTGGGTTTTTTTAAATAAACAATTCCACTTAAGATAGCGAGCCCAAAGCTCAATAAAGTGCCAATTAAAATATATTCGGTTAGATTTCTATCTTTTTGATCTTTTAAGTCACCAAATCTAAAAATGGATTTGGCCGCTAGCAGAAAGCCCACTCCCTCCCAATGATTGGAAACGATAAAAATAAATATAAGCAAGCGCTCAAGAATTCCTATGAACTCACCAGCGTTTTGGAGACTATTTTCTCCTGTATTGGGCTCTGTCCATTTTGTAATTAGCATTTTGATTGCAATGGAGGAAGGCTTTGTTAGCCAGACCAAAAATGTAATCATTTTAAAATCTAATTTCCCTATTAGGTCAATAGGATCAAGATTTGTTTTTTGATAAATAGTCCAAACAAATACTAGTGATAAACAATGAAGGGCTTGATCCAGAAAGAAAATAAGGCATTTTGTATTTTCTCTTTGAATATAGATTTTTAAGATATCAATCATCAAGTGAATCACAGAAATTAAAATTGCAAATGGAAGAAAGTTCATTTGCCCGATAAGAAGTAAGCTTAAAAAACCATGAATGATTGCATGTAAATAAAGTTGCCAGGCTTTGACCTTTTTGTTTTCTTTAGCTTCAATCCAGGATTTTGGTTGGAGCAGGAAGTCAGCGATTAGATGAGCCAAAATGAGTTTTACTAAAATAATCATTTTAGATTTTCTTTAAGTTTTGCCTGAAACATATCGTTGAGAGCCATTAAATCATAATAGTGTGCTCTATGCAATCTTTGGCTTATAGCATTTTGTCCGATTTTTAAACATTTTCCTAGCTTTTCTTGATTAAGTTCGGACTTCTGAAGAGTCAAATGAACAATTTCAGCTGATTTTTGTGTCCAGTTGTCCATCACAATCAAGGCTAATCTTAGAAAAAGATTCATTTCATTATCAAATTTTGCCCAAGGACTTTTAATCAAAATATTTTGCTTTTTTTCTCTTAAACTCTCAAAAGCCTCTCCTGAATTGACAAACGCTGTACCATTAGACTCGGAAATTTTTTTAGCTTTATAAGTCTTGCTGCCTATTCCTATTGAAAGCCTGACATCAATATTTCCTAATTTTTTTATTGCCGCTTTTAGTTTTATAGTCGCTAAAAGTGCGAGAAAAACGTTAGAAACTTCTACTTGAAATGAGTCTCCTTTGAATATTTCCCAATTTTTTGGATTTTTGCCATAACTATCTAGTTCAGCCTTTAACTGCTTCATCCATTCTTTGGGATCTTTTTCTCGGGAATTAATTATGTCTCCCGTAATGATTGCTTTCATAAATATCATTAAATAGAGTGATATTGTTAATTATCACTAAAATACGTGATATTAGCAAATATCATTTAAAAGCATGATATTTTACCCACCCTCAATCAAATCTGTCTTCTCCTTAAGTAACTCCAGTTTGTACTTAGTCCCTTCGGGAAGCTTCTTCAGTTCAGGGTCTTCGTTAACATATTCGTTGGCGGCTTGACGAGCTTTTTCCAATAAATGACCCTGTTGCATTAAACAGGCCAAAGCAAAATCCGAGATTCCACTCTGACGGGTGCCCAACAATTCTCCGGGTCCGCGTAGCTCTAAATCTTTTTGGGCTATTACAAACCCGTTTTCGGTTTGCTCCATGATTTGGAGTCTTTGTTGGGTGAGTGGATTCTTGGTGTTGCCAAATAAAATACAATAAGATTGTTCGCTTCCCCTACCGACACGGCCTCTAAGCTGGTGAAGCTGAGCAAGGCCAAAGCGCTCGGCGTTTTCGATAACCATAATGCTAGCGTTGGGAACGTCGACTCCAACTTCGATTACAGTGGTTCCAACTAAAATATTTATTTCGTTTTTCCTGAAACGCTCCATCACAGAGTCTTTTTCAGTGGTATCCAATCTGCCATGGATGATTCCAAGCTCAAAGTCTTTATAAATCGCGCGCAGCTTTTGGGCTTCTTCGGTAACGGCCTTGGCCGAGAGCGTCTCCGATTCCTCGATTAGGGGAAAAACAATATAAGCTTGCCTGCCCTCCCTGAGCTGCTTTTTAATGAATTCATGCACCGAGGGGCGGTTGCCACTTTCCACGATTTTGGTTTTAATTGGTTTGCGGCCCGGAGGCATTTCGTCGATCTCCGAAAGATCCAAGTTTCCGTATAAAGCTAGCGTTAAAGTCCTTGGGATTGGTGTGGCCGTCATGTGAAGACAGTCGACAATTTGATTTGTCACCTCACCCCCAACCCCCTTGCCTGTCAAGGTGAGGGGGCTTTTAGTTTCTTTGTTCCCCCTGTCAAGGGGGTTAGGGGGTGACAGTCCTTTTCTCCGCAAAAAGTCCCTCTGACGAACACCGAAGCGGTGTTGCTCGTCAATCACCACTAATCCTAAATCGGCAAAGCCGACTCCATCCTGGATTAAAGCGTGGGTACCAACCACAATTTGGATTTGGCCGTTTGCAAGACCGGTTAGAATTTCTCGTCTTTCGGCGGCTTTTTGTGAGCCAATTAATAAGCCAACCCGAACGCCAATTTGTAATAACAATTGTTGGAACTTTTTGTAATGTTGCTCGGCAAGAATCTCGGTTGGGGCCATCATGGCGGCTTGCTTGCCACGCTCAACCGCAACCAGCATAGTTAGCAGCGCAATAATCGTTTTGCCGCTTCCCACATCACCTTGCACTAAGCGGTTCATTGGCTTTTCAAGAGTTAAATCGTGCATGATTTCGTTGAAGACACGGTTTTGCGCACCAGTCAACTCAAATGGTAAAGAAGCCAAAAGGTTGTTTATAGGGCCATCTTCAGAGATTAATAAAGTTCTTTTTTCTCTTGAGACCTTGCTTTGTTCGTTCTCCCAGCGCTTTAGGGCAAGCGGCATTTGCGCGAGCCAAAATTCTTCAAAGGCTATTCTGTCTTTAGCCTTTTCCAAAACGCTCTCTGAATCAGGAAAGTGCATTTGCTTAATCGATTCTTTGAGCTCAAGAAGATTATTTTGGTTCAAAATCTTTTCTGGGAGCGATTCTTCCATTGAATCCAAATGGCGTTCGATCGATTTATAAATTATTTTTCTTAATCTTGATTGATTGATTCCCTCTGTGAGAGCATAGATTGAAACTATCCGTCCAACCTCCAGCGAACTTTCACTCTCTTTTTGGTCATTTTCATCCAGTGTCTGAACCGAAAAATTGGTTAGCTGGAATCTTGTTTGGCGGTCAAACTGTACTTTACCTGAGGCCATAATAAGCGCTCCGAGAGGCATTTGCTTTTTATATTGTTCAATCAAAAACTTGCTGGAACGGCCAGCTATAAAGCGATTCAAGCTAATGGTTCCGCTTCCGTCTCCGACTATGGTTGATACAATCGAGAGATTGGGATTTTTGGGACTTTGAAAAGCATTGACTTTTTTGACTATGCCCACAATCGTGGCATCGGAGCCAACCTTTAAATCCTTGATTGGAAGACGCTGGCTAAAGTTTAAATGTTCTCTCGGCCAATAGGTAATTAAATCAAGAATAGTATTAATTCCCAATTTTCTCAACACCAGGGATACCTTCTCTCCGACCCCTGGAACCCACTTTACATCAATTTCCCATATTGGCTGTTCGTTAGAAGCATTGTTTTTATGGCTTTGAATGATTAAGCCAGCTTTTTTCTTCTTTTTACTGCTCAGCTCAAAGATTAATTTTCTTGTCGATTTAATCAGCTCTATTCTGTGATCCAGACTCATAAGTGGATAGTGATGATATTGCTTTTTTAGTTCCTCTGCTACCGTTAGTTCGTGCTCAAGGAAGATTTGTTGGAGGCTTCTTTTCATGAAGCTAGAAAAAGTTTCTTTCTTGCCCTCCATATCAATAAACTGGGCCTGCTCTTCGAGTTCTACCGCTTTTTGAATTATTTGGAGTGTTGAGTCAAGTTGTGTTGAGGAAGTCATTTTACACCCCCGAATTGAGAGCTTGAAAAGCGTTTATTCGGAAATTATTTGCAACAAATGCTACGAATAATATATTAACTTGTTTCTTTGAACGATTCCCGCAGAATTAATTAGTAAACTATTAAAAGCTTAAAAACAAAAAATGGAAACTATTAATAACTCCCCAAAAAATCTTTTAAGACAAGAAGCGAAGCTTGCGGTCAAGAGTTTTGATTTTAAAAAAGTTTCACCTTTAATTGTAGAAATCCTTGCTTCTTCAAAACCTTTTTTGGATGCACAGTCAATTTTGTTTTACTGGCCAATGAAGCATGAAGTTGATTTAAAAACTCTGCTGGAGCTTGCTTTGCAAGAGGGTAAAAAATGCTATTTGCCCAAAACTTTGGCTCAGGGTCATGATTTTATTCCTGCGCTGGCTTTAGTTCATTCTCTGGAACAACGTTTAATTAAAGGTCATCTAGGTAATTTTGAACCAG
>JANRMG010000299.1:0-1588 GCA_033761855.1 Candidatus Caenarcanales bacterium | reverse complement strand
ACTTATTAAAAAACTCGCCGGTTCTCCCTCTCTTTCAATTTTGGTAAAACAGCTTCTAAACTGATCCGGAAGGGTTCTTAATTCTTTAGTGTGAAATTCACCTTTGACGGCTTTTTTGAGGGCACCAACATCATTATCACTTGCAAGTAAATCAACTCTGCTCAAAGCTTCCATTGAATGAAGGATAAGGGCAACTGAATAAATTTCTGCTCCAATTGAACATCCCATACTCCAAACTCTCAGGTAAGGGAATCTATGAAGCAACTCAGGCAATATGTTTTTTTTCAAGAAGTCAAAGCTTTCTCCGTCCCGAAAAAAATAAGACACATTAACGGTTAAAACATCCAAAAGATCGTGGATTAAAAGCTCTTCTTTTGTTAGGCGCTCCAGATAATCATTTAGACTTTGTGCTCTACTCTTTCTAAAATGGTAAGAAACCCTTCTTAAAAGATATTCATCCCTGTATCCATCAAGCTTAAGACTAAAGTTCTTTAGAAGAAAATTTTTTAATTCGCCAAAATCCACTTCATTAATAGCAAATACTTCTTTTGGGGATGCGATTTGCTTTTGGCTTCTATCCTTTCTTCTGGGAGATGGTTTTCCTTGATGGTTATGCATTATTTTGGTTTATAGCAATAGTTCGTCGTTAGAACCAATCCGTCTTATTGAAACAACTCCTGTATCGACCCGAAAAGAGACTGTTCTTCCCCAGTTTCCGCCCAAATCAGAGCCTAAAAGTGGGATGTTAAATTTGGCTAATTCCTTTTTCAAAACCTCGGCATTGCTTCTACCAATTAATGGAAATCCTTTTTTATCTACTTCATTGAGTGTTTTCCTCTTTTGAGCACCCACAAACATTTGAGAACCTCCAGCCATTTTTGCTTCAAGGCTAAGTTCTGAATGCCCAACTTGTCTAATCATTTCATTCAAAATAAGCATTATTACTTCATCAGCATATTTGGCGCTTGGATAGGTTTCGCCATGAAAATTGCTTGAGCGAATATCTCTTAAAATCCTCGATGGAAGAACCACATGAGCCATTCCACCAATCTTTTTAGATTTATCATATAAACATAAAGCTATACATGATCCCAAACTAGGTGCAACCAGCTCATGACTTGAGGATTTGGTTACAAACCACTGCCCCATATTTAGTCGTAATATTGTTTTTGTTTCATCATTATTCACGGCTGTTTTATATTCACCTCACTTTTTTGGAGTTTGAATATTCGAGAATCGGGACTTAGTATGATCCAAACATTCATAAATTGGTGAGAGTTCTTTATGGTTATGTTTGTGTGACAAAGTACGATTAGGTCTGTTTCAACTCCCATTTGACAAGCTACAAAGTCGAGGGCAGCGCCACTCATATCGTAGGTTTGTTCTGTGGAGGTTAATTCTATTATTCCAACTTTAGTGGACTCAATACTAGAGATTACATTACCCGCAAAAATATTTGCCCATTCATTAATAATCGATTGATATAAATCAAATTCTGCGTTGGTAAGTGGCCTAGAAGGTAGAACATTAGAGCGAAGAGATTCAGTAAATTGCGAAACTACGCTCTTAGAAGCAGCAAAAAGAAAAA
>JANRMG010000298.1:0-1765 GCA_033761855.1 Candidatus Caenarcanales bacterium | reverse complement strand
AACGTAACTTATTTATTCCATTCTAAGGGAATCAAGAAAACTTGAAGACATTTTTTAGTGTTTTCTCTGAATAAAAATTAAAGCGGTAGAATCTTAAGTACCTGAACCTCGTAAGCCCCAAGACCAACCCAGAATTCCTCGTTTGGTTTGATTTTAGCAAGGGTTTCCCCACTAGCTAAATTTTGTATTTTATAACCCTTTTTTGCTGCTTGCGGATTAATCCATTCAAGAAGCTCAAGCCAGTTAAATTCGTAAGTTGGATAGTCAAAAGTTGGGTAAAAGTTTTTAATTTGCCCCCAAGCTTTGTCTGGGGAATTAGAGAGATTAGCCGCTACGATAATTATTTCCTGCAACTCAGCCGAATATCTGGCATAAGCCACTATATCGCAAGAAGGGCTTAAATCCTTGGTGTGAACATTAACCACCAAAGTTGCACCAATGTTAAATACAGCCTCTGATGAGCGAATCCTGAGGGTTTCTTTGATTTCAGAGTTTATTTCATTTTGCTCTTCGTAAGAAACAAAACGGATTTGGTTGGATTCGAGCATATTGCCCAGTTCGTCGCACTGATTAATTCCAGTAATACTCGGTTTAATTTTAAGCCCAAACTCCTCGCCAGAGTAAAGCATTAAATGCCCTGGAAGAAAAGCCAAAACCTGAAAAGCAGTTATATATTCTTTTATTCCATTAAAAATCTTTATTCCAGGGCAATCATCGTGGTTTGAGGGAATCCGCAAGAAAGGGAAGAAACCCTTCTTCACGTCTATCCCCGCTAAATGAGAGACTTGAGCTTGATTATAGAGTTCTACAAACAGTTTTTCTTGAGTTACTTGATGAGGAGGATTCAAACGAAGCTTGCGAGCCAGAACATCGTGAGTTTTTTTATCGTAAGCTATCATTCCCTCCTTTACAAGCTCAAAGTGGTCTTTGTAACCATTAAACTCTTGGGTCAAATCATCATAAACCTCAGCAATCCAAGTTTTTTCTTTGAGTGCTTTATTACTTAAAATCTTGCTCCAAAACTCAGGATCACCTTTACCAGAAGCTACACCGATGGTAGTTGTATGAAGTGGATAATGTGCCATATCTAGCCTAAAGCCATCAAAACCATAGAACTTACTTAACCATAATAAATTTGCGCTTGTAAAGCCCACAATCGCATGATGTGAGTGATTAAGTTTTACCGTGTCCGTCCAATCTTGATTATGGAAAGGTTTATTCTGTTGATTCCGATAAACCAGGTCTTCTGCGTTATTCGCCAGAAAAGGCGCATCAGGAGCCAAATGATTGGGCACATACTCACCAATAATTTGCAAATCCAAACGGTGGGCTTCGTTTATAAGTTTTTTTAAATCATCCTCGCTGCCGTAGTGCGGATCGATTTGGTATTCTTTAACAGAGTACGGACTTCCGCTCCCTTTGCGGTTGAGAGAACCTTTAATATAAATTGGCATTAACCAAACACCTTTACAACCCAGCTCTTTAATGTATGGCAAGCACTCTTTAACTAATCTAAAAAATTTTAGACCTTGCGGATTAGCCATTAATTGCTTTTGTTCAACAATCTGCTGAAAATAGCTTGGGTTGATTTGATACCAAACGGTGTTGTTTTGCCTCATTCGCTTTATTTTAGCTTTTTATGAATTTTGTTTCATGCTGCAAAAAGTTAAGCTGCCAAGGGAATAATTTCAATCAAATCTTTGAACCTTTCGAAGTCCTTTTCATTGTTTGTAACAATTGTGTTTATACCGTTGGAAAGCATACA
>JANRMG010000297.1:0-1740 GCA_033761855.1 Candidatus Caenarcanales bacterium | reverse complement strand
GCTGCGCAAACAATCTCAAGCACTAAAGACAAAGAAATTACTTCTCTTTTAATTTACTGCGATTCCCTCTTGGTGGGTACTTTGGATGGTTTCCAAAAATACAGTTTGGGTGATTTAGGTTTGTCTGGAAGAAGTACTATTTCTGTACTTCACTGATTTGAGATCCTGAGCTTCGTCAGGATAACAGAAAACAACGTCATTCCGAGCTCGTCTCGGAATATATTTACTCTCGTTGGTTTTTGAGGATTAATGTATTTAGATCCTGAGATAAGCTCAGGATGACATTTAGGCAGGATGACGAAGAAAAAATCAAAGCTTAGTTGGATTGGGAGCATCGCCATAAACTGCCTTCGGGTCGAAGATTTTTTCGTTCATGGTGAATTCTAATTCTCTTTTGTTAGCGTCTTTGCCGAAGGGAACCTTGCGGTAAAAGCAGGAGCGGTAACCCACGTGGCAACTTGCGCCTCCGTCGACGGAGACACGCAACCAAATGGCGTCTTGGTCATCGTCAATTAAAAGCTCTTGGATTTTTTGTTTGAGTCCGCTGGTAGCGCCTTTGTGCCAAAGCACTTGGCGACTGCGGCTCCAGTAGTGGGCTTCGCCTGTCTCTATGGTTTTGGTTAAGGCCTCTTTGTTCATGTAGCCAACCATTAAAAGTTCTCCGCTTTCGTAATCGGTGGTGATGGCAGTGATTAAGCCATGCTCGTCGAATTTGGGCGCTAGTTCGGTACCCTCTTCGACTTGTTCTATAGTTTTACGTTCAAAAAAAAGTTCTTTGTTCATACTTAAATTAGCAGTCTAGAAAAATGTTAAAAGGTTTATATAGCTTAACAGATTTTATTTGTAGCCCGAAACTAAAACTCAATGATCATAAACACCAAAGAAAAAACCTCGGCCGAAAATTATCATTTGATGACACAAACAATCGTTCCGCGGCCTATCGCATGGGTGATTTCGGATAATGGTAACGAGAGTTTTAATCTGGCGCCTTTTTCTTATTTTAATGCTGTTTGTACAGAGCCTCCTCTCATCATGCTTTCAATCAGCAAGAAGAAAGACAATTTGGGTGAACCGATTAAAAAAGACACTTGGATAAATATTGAAGAACGGAAAAATTTTGTAATCAATATCTCTTCGGTTGAAATGAAAGACTCCGTATTAAAGACGGCTGAGGCTTTACCCTTCGGGCAATCTGAGCTTGAATACGCTGGTTTAGAAACTGTAGCTTTTGACGATGAAATTATTTTTCCTCGGCTTAAAGATTGTAAGATTGCCTTTTATTGTTCTTTATTTCAAATCATTGAACTTGGGCCCCTCCCTCAGGGATTGATTCTCGGAGAGATTCACAAAGTTTTTGTGGATGATTCAATTGTGAGCGTAGCCGATAATGGCCGGGTTTCAGTTGATCCATTTGCTTTGAATCCCTTGGGCCGTTTGGGGAGTATGACTGGGAGTAATGTGGCTAATAGTTTTTGTGGGATTGAGAGGGTTTATGAAGCATAGACAGGCATTTGATACATAGGATTTGTATAAACAATTCGTCCCGTTTCACTATCAATTGCTTTTGTCCAAATATCTTCCATTTCTAAATATTCTCCAAGAATTTGCAATGCATATTCTGGCTAACCGGGAAGAAGAGTACCTAAATACGGGAAAAAGAGTACCCAGCATTGTCAAGACAACAGAGTCGAGATCATTTGCTTCTTTCTCTGGAAGCTTATTCCACGATGAAGCCTGACT
>JANRMG010000296.1:0-12727 GCA_033761855.1 Candidatus Caenarcanales bacterium | reverse complement strand
AAGGCGCAAATTGTTTTCAATTGGAAATCTACACTACAAAAAACAACGATACACCCGATTTAGAGTCCGTCAAAGTGTTTTCAAATTCATCCCAACTTAATAAAATCATCTGCTTTACAAGCCCGGAGGCAGTAAGCGCATTTAAAGAAATAACTGTCAATGCTAAACTTGAGATTTCAAACTCAGCTTTTGTAGCCTGCCTCGGGCCACTAACAGCTCAAAGAGCTAAAATCTTGTTTCCGGGCAATTTGATTGAGCATGCCTCAAACTACAGCTATAATGGCTTAATTCAACTGTGTAACAAACTTTTACAATAAATTTTGGCAAAAGTATATTGCTACAATTATGAAAATTTATTTTTAGATTTATGGAAAATATTTTAGACAAAATTATCAGACAGAAGAGAATTGACTTAGAGCTCAGAAAGAGCAAAGTAAACTTAAAAGATTTAATAAAAAAAGCAGAAAGTCTTTCGGGAAATTCGACTGTTTCTTTTTATGATTCACTACAATCTTCCTCTCAAAGCGCGATAATTGCAGAAGTCAAACGAGTATCCCCTTCCAAAGGGCCTCTTAGACCTGAGCTCAATCCAATTGAATTGGCTTTAGATTACCAAAAAGCTGGAGCAAAGGCAATTTCAGTCTTAACTGAAGAAAAGTTTTTTATGGGTTCCGACAATGACTTACTCGAAATAAAGAGCAAAACGGAAATCCCCATTTTACGCAAAGATTTTACAATTGATGAGTACCAAATCTGGGAAGCCAAATTGCTTGGTGCCAGCGCCATTCTCTTAATCGCAGCCGTTCTGTCCGAAGAAGTGTTGATTGAATTTTCAGGTCTTGCAAAGACCATGGGGTTAGATGTCTTGCTTGAAGTCCACGACAGAGACGAAACCATAAAAGCTTTAAAGGCCAAACCAAAAATTTTGGGTGTCAACAACCGAAATTTAAAAACCTTCGAAGTTTCGCTAGAAACATCAAAGAACATAATACAAGAATTCAGGAACTCGCAGGTAGCGCTTTGGGTCAGCGAATCAGGAATTTATGATGCCACACAAATTAAAGAATTAAAGCAAAGTGGTTTCAAAGCCTTTTTAATCGGAGAATCACTGCTAAAGGCGAAAGAGCCGCAAAGTAAATTGCAAGAACTAATTAATAATTCATAATAAAATTTATCAATAAAATTGTAAGGGTTTGAGCTCGCCTAACCCCTTTCTACAATGTCACGAGGAGAGTCTAGCGTGCTAGAGTCCTACATTTTATTCATATTGATCTTCTTTTCCGGTAATATTATCTTTATACAAATTTTAAATTTACAAATACGAACACAAATATGAGTCCTAGAGAAGAATTAATCAAAGAGCTTAAACAGGAAATAGATAACAACCAAGTTGTACTTTTCGCTAAAGGCACTAAAGAACAGCCCAGATGCGGCTTTTCAGCTATGACAATTCAGATTTTAAATTCTTACGGTATTGACTTTAAAGTTGTTGATGTTTTGATAGACATGGAAAAGAAAGAAGCCTTGAAAGAGCTCTCTGAATGGCCAACTATACCGCAACTTTACGTTAATAAAGAATTCGTTGGAGGTTGTGATATTACACGAGAGCTACATGAAACTGGCCAGTTGAAGGCTATTTTAGAAAAAGTTTAAGCCCCTCACCCCAACCCTCTCCCACAAGGGGAGAGGGAGCAATTGGACAATATTTTTGCAGGGTTCAACAGGCTGAACCCATCATTTATACAATTTGACTTAGGGATATCTCTAGTTTTCTTCATTAAATAACCCGATTTACATTTTTCACGGCAAACGCAGCAAAAGATAAGTGGCATATGAAAAGAGTGTAATAGTCTTCATATGACTTTATACATTCCCGATTGATTAAGCCTATGATTGATCCAGACTATTTAGTTGTACAAAGATGGATAAACGACCTTGAAGGTCCTAGAAGCTCTAGGGCACTTTCTAACAATATTAGGCAAGATAATAAAATTGTACTCGAAGCAACTAATCAGTCTGTAAACTATGTTACTCAAAGAAACCGCTTAGGCTCTTCCTTTGAATCACTTTTTCGGGCGGTAGGGCTTGGGGCCGGGGTTGTTTTTGGAGGCCCAATTGGTGCTGCCACCTTGTCCTCTATTAGCGGGGGCGTTGGCCGTGGGCTTGGCGAATACATGGGCAATCGAATTTACGGAAAAACTATTTATGACCTCGACCAAGTAATTACAAATAATAAATATAAACAGTTGATTAACAACTACGCTCTTTCTAAGGTTAATTCCAACATTAGTTTAATTGATCAATTCCATAAACAGGCAACAGAAGAGATTGATCAGACAATTCAAGGTCTTAATCAACAATAATAAGTTATAAAATAATTTTTAAAAATAAGCTTGTGCGCCTTCCACAACGCTTAAAGAAACTGGCATACCTTGAGGCAAAGTTACATCTTGGCCTTTGGTAGCTGCCGCCCATATACCACCAATTACCGCTCCGATGGCTGCTCCAACCAAAGTGGCAGTCCCCAACCTTCCGTCAGCAGCGGCGCCGATACCCAAACCAGAGGCCGCACCAACTCCTGCTCCCAAAGCAACTTTACTAACACTTTTAGCAAAACGTTTCCCACCCGTTGAACCCGAAAGCTTACTTTGTCCAATACGATCAACCACTAATCCCCTCAGCCAAACGGAGCGACCATTGGGCATTATTAGACGGTTAGAAGCAATTTGGATTCTTCCCGGACGACCAAAAAAGCGGGCAGATGGTTCAACCATGATTACTGAAAGCTCAGCAATTGTGCCTGGAGGGATACCAAACATTTGGCTATCCATCCGTGCATAAGCAATGCTTCCCACTTTAGAAAAACCAGAACCAATGGGCCTATCCAAAGTTATAGGAATAGTCGCACCAGGAGGAATATAAACCACATTACCCGAAAGAGTCGGAGTCGATTGATCCTTGGATTTCTCACCCGGGTCGAAGAAAGCATCTTTGGCAAAACCTTTATTCTGTTCGTATCCTTCGTTGGCTATATCGAAGGGTACAGGTTGTCCACAATAATCAGAGGCATGGCAAGAATGAGCAAGGAAAGCAAAAAAGGTAAAAACTAATAAAACAAAACAATCCTTTGAAATCAAAGCTTTAACAATAAAACTCATAAAAAAACTAGGGGAGAAATTATTGGAAAAATTATTTTTTTTCATAGAATTTTTTTATACATATCAATCAACTTGCTCATTGAGTTTACTCTTCTAGAGACCGTTCAGAAGTTGCCATATTGTAGAACACTCCCTGTTTATTCATTAATTCCCGAAAATTTCCCTCTTCAACAATTTTGCCTTGATTCATACAAATAATTCTAGGGAAAGCTTTGATAATGTTCAACTTGTGAGTTACAAGAACAATCGTCCGTTTGCTCATCAACTCACTAATACTTTGGCGAATCAATTCTTCTGAATGCTGATCCAAAGAGCTTGTTGGTTCATCCAAAATCATCATCGGGCTGTCTTTTAAAATTGCTCTGGCAATGCTTAAACGCTGACGCTGCCCACCTGAAAGATTAAGACCACGCTCTCCAATCCAAGCATCCAAACCGCCATCTACAAGATGAAGAAAATCCACCTTGGCCAATTTTAATGCTCTTTGCAGATCTTCCTCACTGGCAGAAGGATTTACAATTTGCAGATTATCCTTTAAAGTGCCAGAAAACAAAAAGGGATCCTGCGTAACAAAACTTATTTGTCGTCGAAGCTCATCTAAATTCCAATCCTGTATGTTTATACCTCTGACTTTAATCCTCCCGTCGGTCACATCATAAAGTCGTGGAATCATGCGGATTAATGAGCTTTTGCCGCTGCCTGAAGGCCCAACGATTGCTACTTGTTCACCCTCTTCTATTCTTAAGTTCAAGCCATTTAGAACGGGTAAATTCTCAGAATAATGGAACTTTACGTCTTCAAATTCAACAGTTAGTTTTTTTGTTTTTAGAGCTAGATTATCAGGGTTAGTAGTATGAGTTTCAGATGCAGAGTTAGATTGAATTTCAGTCTCTGCATCAATCAATTCAAAGACTCTTTGGCAAGTACCAATAATCGAGTTGATTTGAGAATTAATTCGGCTTAAACGCTTGATGGGTTGGTACAAAAGAATGGTTGCAACCAAATAAGAACCAAAGTCTCCCATACTTACATCGCCTGTATAAACACGCTGAACACCCAACCAAACAACAGACCCAATGCCTATAGCCGAGACTATTCCGGTAAAGGGCATGACCGAGGCATCGGTTCTTAGCTGTTTTTTCCAGACCTTGATAAACTCTTTGCTTGCTTCTTCAAATCGTTGGTTGCGGAGATTTTCGATATTGAAAAGATGAATCAAATCAATTCCCTGAACCGATTCAGAAATAAAACCAGAAATCACAGCAGCCATTTTTTGACCTTCGTTGGCAAGCTTTCTAAGACGCTTTGCAACTTTAGAAATTAAAAAGAAGAAAAGCGGAATAATTACTAAACCAACCAAACTAAGCTTCCAATCAATTAATAAAAGCCAAAATCCAAGAACAAAAGCCGTAGCCAAATCATTAACACTAGTGGTTAAAACATCGGCCAAGAGAGTTTGTACTAGGGTTAAATCAGCCGTCATGCAAGAGATTAAATCTCCGGTATTACGTTGTCTAACTTGATTTAGACTTAAACTCAATAATTTTTTATGAGCCTTTTCACGCAATTCGTTGGAAACCAAAACACCAAAAAAGCGTGTATTAAAAAAATGCATGGACTTGAGGAATCCATCGGACATGTAAAGCACAAGCAAGATTAAAGGAACCACATTGGAAGCCACCGCCGGATTGACCTGGAGAGAATAAGCGGGCACACCGTAATTAATTAATTGTTGAGGAACCAAACTTAGATTGATAACAGTTTTCGTCAAATTGCCAGAGGCCAAAGCATCAATAATAAGTTTTAGAGCATAAGAAGGCCAAATCGAAATTACACCCGCCACTAAAAGAGCGATGAAACCGCTTATTAAATAGCTCCAATAAGTTTTGCTGATTTGAATTAATCTGGCGAGTATACGCAATTGATGATGTTTCTCAAAGTCGAATCTTGAAATTATATCAACTAATTAAAATGCACGTCTGTGAAGAAATCTGACACTTAAATAAATGGTGTTGGAACAAAATCTGGGAAAGAAATTCTTAGGTACATATAATCTTTACAAAATTAGAAAAATTAAATAGAAAAATGAGATTTATTAGATTGATTTTACTTAGTCTCGGCATCTCAACCTTTCTTCTGAGCATATTGGTCTCTGCTCAGTTTGCAACGGTGAACCGCAGTTATATAAAAAACAATGCGGCAAATGCCAATTCTGTTGGAGCGAAAAACAAAGACGGGGTAATAATTGTTAATTCAGTTTTGGACCCTCTTAAGGTGCAGCTTCAAATCTCTTATGTAAAAAGCAGCCAGCAATTTATTGCTGATATAAGTAATTTTATCTTTAGCAAAACCCCCCGTAGAAGAGAGAATCCACAACCCAAAGTTATTGAAGAAGCTCAAAATAATATCCAGCAAGAAAATATTTCCTCTCCAAAGAATAATGAAACTGCTGAAGAAGAAAATATTGGCAAAACTCCTCGTCTTTTTCTGGGCAGAAAAAATGCTTATAGAAGGTTTAGCAAAGCCAGTAACCAGGTTCTTCGGGTTCCTGCTGTAGACGAAGATGAAACTACAAAAATTTCTTTGAACCTAAATCCCGAGACAAATCAGAATGTAGAACATCTTTCTTACAGTCCTTCTATAAACGATGAGCGTCCGGTTTTGCGTATGCCTTCAGGGAATTAAAATTCTCTAAACCAATATGCTATTCGTTCACTTTTGGTTGACAATTTCAGCGATTCTCGTTTTTACATTTATATCTTGAACTTCACGGCTTTTATTGTTTTGCCATGGACGAATATTAGTTAATAAATAAAACTTCGGTTTAAAGAAACAACCTTTTTAAATCTCGTAATTCAAAGAGCATCCTTTCGGAAGCAAATTACTTGCTCGACCAATCAACTCAAACCGCTCACTCGAACGCTTAATTCCGAGATCTCCAGTCAAAATAAATCCGCAAGAATCAAAATTGGATAAATCGTAAAAGGCAATTAAGCCACTTTCGTTTTCTTGCACTTTCCTCTTTGGGTCTTGCGGATCAACGATGCGTACTCGACACCAGGGGAGCGCTTGCTTCCAGCGAGTTTGTGGGTCATTAGAATTAAGACGGAAGCAAGAATCATAAAACTGCGAATTCAGCTCACTCATTCCATACTGCCCAACAATTGAATGCTGCGAAAGAGATAGTTTTTGCTGAAGCATCTCATAAAACTCAGCCTTCGGAATCTCTTTGTGTTGGCCCTTAAAACCACCCGTTTCCATCAAAGCCGAGCCTTTTGGCAGAATTATTACTTTATCAATGCTCTGAATGAGCTGCAAAAAAGCAAAAGCGCTACCGACCATCAAAACTGGTTTTTGGTTTTCTATACTTTGCTCTAAGTTCTTTAGAAGCGCTTCTTGCTGTAAATGCGAATCATTAAAATAGTAACAGTTTTTTGGCGCATTTAATTTTAGCCTAATACACTCAAACATGTGAATCAGAGAGGAGTTTGGCTTCTCTTGAGCGGATTCACTTAAGACAAAATAATCGAATTTATTTAAGTCTTTTTCCAACAAAAAAGCCTGACTAAAACTCTTCCAAAGTGACAACTCATAAAGTTCCAGTTCAGGCTCTGAAAGAAAATGTTTACTTTTGTTTTCCTGGGTTGTTCCGCTAGAAAAAAACAATTTTGCTGCTTGAGTTTCTTCTTTAGAAAAGAGAATTGAGCTTTTGTACAGTTCAGTTGTGACTAAAGGGATTTGTTGCCAAGCCTCTATATTCTTGCTAAGACCTTGTGTTCGGCAAAGTCGCTGATAGGTAGGATTATGCTCGAATTGATGAGAATAGAGAGCCAGAGCCAACCCATTGAATTCAGCCTCCGAAAGAGAACTTCCAGACACTATAAGTTCTTTAATTGATTGATGGAGAGCTGATTGAGTTTTCAAAAGAGGCAATCCCTCCTCGAATAAAACCAATTAGTAAAATCACTTATGGTTTCTTGGCCCCCTTTAATAAAGGGGGCGCCTCCCTTTTTATCTTTAGCTTTTGATGGTGGGTTTGGGGGATTATTCATCGTCCAACCAAACTAGTTGTCTTCTCAAAAGTCAAACCATCACTGCCCAAATCAACATTAATGGAATCTCCATTAGAAATTTCTTTAGAGATAATCTTCATCGCAAGCGGATTTTCGACTTCTTTTTGAATAATCCGTCTGAGGGGACGCGCTCCGTAAATTGGATCAAAACCGGCCATTGAAAGATGCTCTTTGGCACTTTCGGTAAAGTGAATTTTAATTTGCCTGTCTGCAAGACGATTCTCAAGCAGCTTAAGTTGAATATCAACGATTTGCTTGATTTCGTCACTCTTAAGAGAATGAAAAACAACAATTTCATCGATTCTATTCAAAAATTCAGGTTTGAAATATTCTCGCAAGACATCTTTAACTTGTGCATCCAAGGCTTCTTCAGAGACACTACTTTCTTTTGCACCGCCGCTAATTGCCGATCTAATCTGCCTTTCAAGAATTAGCTGACTCGCAAGATTGCTCGTCATAATGATGACAGTATTTTTAAAATCAACCGTCTTACCCTGTGAATCTGTCAAGCGACCATCATCCAAAACTTGCAACAAAGAGTTAAAAATCTCTGGATCAGCTTTTTCAATTTCATCAAACAAAATCACTGAATAAGGATTACGCCTAACCTGTTCTGTAAGCTGTCCACCCTGTTCATAACCAACATAACCGGGAGGTGCTCCTATCAGTCGAGAAATAGAATGCTTCTCTTGAAACTCGCTCATATCAAAGCGGATCATGGCGCTTTCGCTGTCAAACATACACCAAGCCAAAGCCTTAGCCAGTTCAGTCTTGCCAACTCCTGTTGGCCCTAAAAACATAAAAGACCCGATTGGACGATTTGGGTCTTTGAGACCAGCTCTAGCCCTGCGAATTGCATCAGCAATAGTTGTTACAGCCTTAGATTGACCGATCACTCTGGATTGAAGCTCGCTTTCCAGATTGATTAACTTTCGTGTTTCGGTGTCAAGAAGTTTGGTAACCGGTATTCGTGTCCAACTAGAAACCACTGTCGCAATGTCATCTTCGTCAATTTCCTCTTTCAGAAGGCGATTATCAAAAGAAGAATTGCTTGACTCAATTTGTTTCAGGAGCTTATCCAATTCATGAAGCTTACCATATTTCAATTCAGCCGCTCTTTGCAAATCAGCCTTGCGTTCAGCCTGATCAACCATTACTCTAACGGTCTTGATTTCCTCTTTAATGGTGCGAAGTTTACTAATGTACTCTTTCTCAGCTCTCCATTTGTCTCTTAAGATGTCGGCTTCTTTGTTTAGAACTTCTATTTCTTGCTCAACCTGTTCTAATCTTTGTTTGGCTTGATGGTCTGATTCCTGTTCTTTTTCAAGAGCAGCTTTTTCAATCCCCAACTGAATCAGCTTACGTTCAAGCTCATCCAAACTGGCAGGCATGGAGTCAATTTCCAATCTGCGCCAAGCAGCGGCTTCGTCAATTAAATCAATGGCTTTGTCTGGAAGGCGTCTATCGGGTATATAGCGCGCCGATAACTTAGCCGCTACGATTAGAGCTGAATCTTTAATCTTCACCCCATGGTGGACTTCAAAGCGTTCTTTTAAACCCCGCATAATAGAAATGGTTTCTTCTATGCTTGGTTCATCTACAAAAATAGTCTGAAAACGTCTTTCCAAAGCTGCATCTTTTTCGATAAATTTGCGGTACTCATCAAGTGTAGTAGCACCAATGCAGTGAAGCTCTCCTCGAGCCAAAGCCGGTTTTAAGAGGTTACTGGCATCCATTCCGCCACCATTATCTCCACCGGTAGAGCCTGCTCCAACCACAGTATGCAGCTCATCAATGAAGAGAATGGTATCACCCGCGCTTTTTTGGACTTCGTTGATTACGGCTTTTAGCCTCTCTTCAAACTCGCCTCTAAATTTAGCTCCGGCAATTAATGAGCCCATATCTAAAGATAAAACCTTTGTATCCTTAAGGCTCTCGGGAACGTCGCGTCTAATGATTCTTTCCGCAAGACCTTCTACGATTGCAGTTTTTCCAACTCCAGGAGCACCGATTAGAACAGGATTATTTTTTGTGCGACGACTGAGGATCTGCATTACTCGCCTGATTTCTTCATCGCGACCGATTACCGGATCCAGCTTTCCTTCTCGGGCGGCTTGTGTCAGGTCTTTGCAGTATTTATCTAAAACATTGTAAGTAGCTTCTGGGTTAGCGTTTGTAATGCGCTGATTGCCTCTCACTTTGGCTAAACTTTTAAAGACAGTTTCCTCGTTGAGCTTATGCCTAAAAAGAACCTCACTAGCGAAACCTTTGGATTTTGGGTCTACAAGCGCCAAGAGAATATGCTCAAGGCTAGTAAATTCATCGTGGATTAGTTCTCGCTTTTGATCGGAAAGTTCGAGCAAATCTTTAGTTCTCTGAGAGATAAAAAGTTGATCTGAGGGAACAGGCCCGATCGGACTTTGAATTTTTGGTTGCTCAGAAAGATATTTTTCTAAATCTTTGATTAAGGAAGCTGTATCAACATCAGCAGTTTTTAATATTTTGTCGACAATCGAATCCTTAAGTTCAATCGAAGATAACAATAGATGCTCAGGTTCCAGAGCATGATGAGAATAATTTCTCAAAATGTTTTGGCAGCGCGCAATGGCCTCTTGAGTCTTTTCGGTAAAACGATTAAAATCCATTTTTTTAATAAATCGGCTGAATTACTATCTAAAAATTTTAAATCATATTTAAGTAACAGCAACGAGAGAAGTAAATTTGGACGAGGCGTATTGACCCAAAATTAAAATAAGTTTTTATCCAACCATTCATCAATCTGGGCAGCCAGCGTTTCCGAGTGTAGTGGATCTTTCCAGCCAGGCTCATGGCCAGCATCTACATCTAAAATAAATTTTACTTTGGGATTTAACTCTCGCATAATCTTTACCCAGCGAAGAGGTTGTCTCATCTCCATTACTCCATCCGAAGTCTCTTTTGAGCCTAGCCAAACCAAGCATGGTTTCTTTGCCGGCCAATGATGGGAATTTTCGAGACCGTGAGCATAAGCTTGTAGGTTCCAAATAAATTTGGGGTGAATGTAATCAGTCTTAAAATCGACCAACTCAGGTTTTACTTTATTTCCGTGAGGTGACAATTGCAATTCTTTGTCAGATAAAAAAGAAAGAAAATATTCCAAAAACTTCTTAGGTCCAAAGCGACGTTTATCACCCTTAAACCCAGGACTAATAAAAATGGAAGCCTCAATGCCCGAAGGCTGAGTCCTAAGTAAATCTATGCAGCCTAAACTATGCCCCAAACTAATTATTTTTTCATTGGGATGTAATTCATTAATTAACTCATAGGCCTTTAGAGTTAAATCTAGTCTCTCAAATGGGTCTCTGTGGTTTAGCCCATAATCTTGTAGATCCAGAGTGTTTAAAGAATAAACTGTAAAGCCTCTTTTAGCCAGTTGATAGCCTATAAATGGCTTCACCAAATGAAGTTGACGAGTACAAAGTCCTGGACTAATAACTATTACACCCTTAGAAATATCTTTAGAAGATTCCAGTTTATAAATGTGCGGAAAAGTTTCCTTATGTAATTCAATTACTGGCTCTGAAGAAGCTTGAGTCTTGACTGTCTCCAAATTAGTTACTAGTTGAGTAGTTAAATTATCAGTTTGAATTGCCATTGTTTTTTATTTTGAGTTTAATTATAGTCTTTAGATATTAAAGATTTTTTATAGTTTACACTAGCTACCTTCAGCCTGATTTAATGGATTATCACAAGCACCTTACAAACGGTTAATCTTTGCTAATCTAGACTATTGAATTAAGTCTCTCAGAGAAAGGTACAGACTCTCTGTCTGGAGTGAAATTTTTTAAAGCCAACCATAATTAATTTATCGTGGTCACCTGCTCGACTTTAGACTACCTAAAAGAGAATCATTTTATTCCAGATTTTTTGTTAATAACTTAGAATTTATTCACTGAAAAGCAAACTAAAAAGCCCATTAAAATTCCAAGAGTAGCCCCAGCTAACACCTCAAAAGGTGTATGACCAATAAATTCTTTAATACGATTGAACTGCAATTCTGGATTATCGTTATTTAATTCAACAATCATTTGATTAAGGATAGTGGCTTGAATACCCACTGAACGCCTAACCCCAGAGGCATCATACATAACAATTAAAGCAAAGCAAACTGCAAGCGCAAAAACTGGAGTGTTCCAACCCTCAACAATACCAATGCTTGTAACCAAAGAAGTAACCATAGCGCTATGACTTGAGGGCATGCCTCCAGTACGTACTAAAATACCAAAATCCAATTTTCTAAAACGAATAAAGTTTATGAAAATTTTTAAAGCCTGTGCCAAAAGACACGATGAAATCGATGAAATCAGAATAATTAAACTAGGTATTTTGCAAAACTCAGACAAGTTAGAAGTTGGATAGACCTAAACTATTTGTTCAAAATATCAAAAAGGAATTTCTTCTTCAAGTAAGACTTCGCTTAAATCTTCTTCCGAACTTTGAGTGGGTTTACTAGAAGAGGGTTTTGCAAAATTCTGTACTGACACAGAAATTGGGTTCAGGCTATTAATGCTACCAGAAATCTTATATAAGTCTCTAGCATTTATTTCAAAATCTTTTTTGGTAACACCAGCCTGTGTTTTAAAAGAAGGCGCAATCAAAGTTCCAGAGGCCAAAATCATATCTCCAACTTTTAAAGTTCCAGCTTTTTCAGCCAGAGCTTTATAACAAACAACTCTTAATTTTGTATTTGTTCCAGTTAAGACATAAAGTCTAACAACAGGTTCATCAGAGTTGGTAAAACGAGATTCTGGCTCAGCTAAAATTTTACCGACTAAAGTAGCTTTATTTAAACTCATTGTTTCTCACTCTTTAGGTAGGGGCAAATCCGAGATAAATTAGATAAGAAAAACTAAGTAATTAATTTTCTTGAGCAATTACATCATCATTAAGAATCATAAAGTTCTTTACTGTACCTTGTGCTAAGCGCAAGTAAGTAGTAACTTCTTTAATTTTATCGGCTGGCAGAGAAAATTTACTTATTAATGTGTAAACATTGCGATTACCTTTATTAGTTGTGGTTTTAACCATTTGCTGCTTCATTCTGTTGGTCGAGCTGATTGCTCCACCCTTTTGGTTAATTTCTTGTTCAAGCTTTTGAGCAAATTCCTCTACTGCTTGCTCTTCCAAAGAAGAAGGTAATAAATAAATTGCTTTGTATTTTTTAACGGCCACTGTGATCTAAATTTGACAAGACTATTATCACCAAATTATAGACTTAATCTATATGTCTAGTCCAGCAAAAGTTTGCATAAAAAAGTTAAGAACTTAACTGTAAAATTCGCAAATTCTATTCATTGCTTCTTGCAACCTCTCTAATGGCTGAACTAAAGCAATCCGAATATGGTTTTGCCCTTCGGAACCAAAGGCTGCTCCAGGAGTTGTTACTACTCCTACTTTGGTTAAAAGCTCACGGCAAAACTTAGTTCCATCATTATTGCAGCTTGCAGGAGCCGGAAC
>JANRMG010000295.1:0-2132 GCA_033761855.1 Candidatus Caenarcanales bacterium | reverse complement strand
CGGCTGTAATCGGGGATTTGCGAAACCTTTTTAATTGGACTAACGTTTGGAACGGCCACTGCAAGCTCGCAATAGCCGAAGGGAAAAGACATTAGGGTTAAAGCTTTGGGCTCTTCTTCGTTTAAGATGTCACTGCCTACGATTCCAATATCAGCTGCGCCATTTTCTACATAAACTGGAACATCAATCGGCTTTACAAGAAGAATCTCGCAATTTTCGTGATTGGTTTCAAAAATTAGTTTTCTGTCCTGAACGTTAAACTCAATATTTGCATGTTTAAATAATTCTTTAGAATCATTAAAGAGAGCTCCTTTAGGAATTGCTATTCGGAATTTTTTTCTTCTATTTGTCATGAGTTTTCTTTGTTGTCCTTTTAGTCTAAGACCACCGTTTGGTGTTTTTTACGTAAATCAATTGATTGATTAATTGAATCCAAGAGAGAATCAATAGAAGTAGCATGAAAGGGCACCTTGACTCCCTTTTTGTTTTCTTGCTCTGCTTCAGCAATTCCATCTTGGTAGAGCTTGATCAACGGATCTATTTGCAAAGAAAATCCAATTGCACTCTCAGAGGCACCAAAGCAAGAAATTAAATTATCATATCTTCCGCCTTTGCCGATTGGTTTGCCCGAATCAGCGAGTACAACCTCAAAGTAAAGCCCAGTATAGTAATTAGAATCTGGTCTTAAGGTAAAGTCAATTATAAATTTATCTTTTCCAAAGATTTTTTCGAGCGCCACAATGGCTTTAAGCTCCTGGTGAAGCTCTGAATCAGTATCCAAATATTCCAAAATTTTGTCGGGTTCGCCAGTCAGCTCAAAACAGGCTTTTTTAAGATAATTTAAAGGACTGTCACCACAAGTTTTGTCGAAGATAGCTTTGAGCTCGCTAGGATTGGGTTGAGCGTTAAGTTGTTTAGCGCATCTCTCTTCGGCTTTGGTAACAGCTTTAGTGTATTCAATGAAATCGCCCTTCTGAAGCAAATTATCGAACTCAGAGGACAAATCAATTTCCAGCTGTTCCTCTACCCGGTGAAAGATTTCGCCAGCATATTTCCATAAATCTGTATGAGAAAGAACAATTTTATAATCGCGAACGCCTATTTCATCCATGATTTGAAGCAAAATGCTCAAACATTCCAAATTTGCTTTGTTAGTTTGCTCAGGTGTGTAAGTCTTCTTTGGGTCCTTGCAGCCAATGAGTTCAATTCCTGCTTGGTATATTTCTCTTCTCTCATCAGCCAAGTGGAGGTTTTGTCTAAAAACTTTGGCAATATAACTCAAGCGGAGAGGTCTTTCAACCGAACTCAAACGGGTTGCGGCCAAACGCGCAATTGGCAAAGTAAGGTCTGGACGAAGAGCCAAAAGTTGAGAATCTCTGTCTATGACCTTGAAAGCCTCTTTGACGAACTGGGGACGACCCTTTTCAAGGGCTTCAAGACTTTCAAGGGTAGGAGGCAAGACGGGCTGATAGCCCCAGGATTTAAAAATTTCCATTAACAGGTGACGCAGCTTTTCCTGCTTGATTAAGTCAGTAGGTAAAAGGTCGCGTGAACCAGACGGAAGATAAGGTGTACTCATTAATGCTTTATGAAACTAAAGTTTGTTTTTATAGTTCTCCTTAATATTAACTCTTTCGGGGTAAAGAGTTTAGTCTCTCTCAAAGATTTGATAGAAAGCTGAGGTATTTAATACTCAGCCATTCAGGTGCTATCACGAAAATCACCACCACCTTGAGGTTGTTCTTCATTTGCCAACGGTGGCCCTGATGTTCCAAACTGAGAGTATTCAGCAATAAAACCAGGATTTTGTAGCTCAGCAAAGATTTTGTCTAACTGTTGAGCAACTTTATCGGCAGTTACTTCCTCAAACAGGTTCCTTTCACTTCTGGGAGAAATGATGATTTCGTTTGGACCAGTTCCAAATGATATTTGTGATTTTAATTCATTAGGAATTAGAACTTCTAATATACTTAATACAACATCTCTAAGATTATTAACTAATGGTGCGGATTAAACTAGAGAGAAAGATTAGCAAAAGAGCCAAAGAGTCTAAGCACAAGATTGAAGGCAGCAGAAACATAAGCCAAGGTTGCTTCAAAATACTTCTTGGAACGCTCGGAAAGACGCTTTAA
>JANRMG010000294.1:0-6955 GCA_033761855.1 Candidatus Caenarcanales bacterium | reverse complement strand
TGGAAGGTATACAAGCACCATGATAGATGGGAACTAAACTCTTTGCCTACTCCTCCGGCAGAGATTAACGCCGATAATATGTATCTAGGATTGGATGGCAACTTCACAAACACGGGAATGATTGTTTCAGAGGATAAGTTTGAGTTGGGAACCACTGACTTTATCAACGGACTCTTCGGACTCAAAGACACAAACACAATCGTAGATCCACCCAATTTTTTACCCGGAACCATCATTGCCCGAGATATTCAGATTGATGGATTGGGAAGATTCCTAAACTCAGGATGGATTTATGCAGAAGATGATCTTGATGTTAAAGCGCAGAAGATAGAAAACGTAAGAAGAACAGCAACCCGCTTGGCAGAAGTCAAAGAATACAAAAAAGGTTTATTTGGAGGATCGAGGACAAAGATAGTTCCTTATGAAGAGATTCAAATGGGAGGAATTCTCGAATCAGGAGGTTCTATTTCTCTTGAAGCGGATGAGTATTTTAATAACAAAGGAGGTCTAATCAAGGCCGAGACGGATTTATCTATCGGAGCTCCTCTCATAATCAACGATGTGCAGGAAGGCTCTCGGATAGTAACTTGGGATCCAGGATGGTTAGGGAAGAGATTAGGATTAAAGGCCTGGGATAGGGCAAGTGTTTATCAGGAAGGGAAGATTATTGCTGGAGGGGATGTTAATCTCACGGCAAAGAGCCCCTCATCCCCAACCCTTCTCCCACAAGTGGAGAAGGGGGCAGGAACCATCATCAATAGAGGCTCAGACATTATTTCAACGAAAGGAAACATAAACATCGAAGCAGACAAGTTGGTGGAACAGAACTGGGTGGCAAGTCATCACACTGTTTCGGATAAGGTAAAGGTTGGTTTCTTTAAAGTTGAAAGAGAGAAGAAGACAGAGCACGTTACCAGAGGCTCAACGATTGCGGCTTTGGATGGGAATGTGAATATTAACACCGATGGGACTTTTAGGAATATTGCCAGCGATGTTGTTGCAGGCACCTCCCCTGCCTCCTTGACAGGAGGAGCCTCAAAAGGGAATATCAATATTACCGCTAAGAATATTGATATCAGCGATGCGGTTCACCAATCGACGAATGAATATGATTCTCTGGGGTTAAATGCATCTGCCAGTGGAATAAGCCTTGATTATCAAAGTGCGGATTATACAGTCTCAACACACCAATCGAGCAATATTATTGGTTCTAATAATGTTAGTCTCGGTTCCAAAGATAAGCTAGCTGACAGCATAACGGTTACCGGTTCCAATATCGTGGCGGGAAATAACCTCTCAATCAGCGGAGACAAGGTCAAAGTTCAAAACGGACAATACACCGATACTTTGGAAAGCAATGGATTTTCTTTAAGTTCGGGTCTTGGTTCTGCTTCTGCAAGTGTTTGGGAAACCAATGCTTCTCAAGAACATTTAACTTCCAGCAATTTAGTGGCTGGAAAGAACTTAACAATTGATTCAGACTCAACAAATATCCAATCCTCCAATCTTTCAGCTGGAGAAAAAATTGCTCTTAACAGCGACAACCTAACAATAAGTGGGAACTGGGAAAGAGGAGAATCAAACACCGATTATGCGGGTGTATCGGCTCAAGTTGGAATCACCAAGTCCCCTTCAGGTCTAACCCCCGGAGTTACTCTATCCGCCGGAGGAGGAAACACCAATACCGAAAGCGGAAATTATATAAGTAGCAGTCTAAGTGCACCAATAATCGAAAGAGGCAACGGCTCAGTCAGCGGAACGATAATAAACGGAGAATCGGTTGGAATGCCGAATGAAACAAGCTATTCAAACACCGAGAACAATGCAGTCTTTGCCAATGTGACGATTGGGCCTGGCTTTGTTATTCCGGGGGTAACTTATACGCACACTGAGAACGGAGAGGGCTTTAGCGGAGGGCTAAGCAGTGCAGGACTAAACGGATCAATTATCAATGGAGATTGGCAGTTTGGAGGTTCATTATCGAGCCCGACAGAGAGCATGGGAACAGGCTTAACTCCTTCAATCTACAATTCAGAACTAGGGCTAGGAGTTTCATGGACATTTGGACAAACGCAAGGAGGAAGCAGCCACTGGTTCAACTCACCAACTTTATTAACTCCTCTTGGGCCACTTGGAGGGACTTTTCAGGAAGGAAACTTGGTAGGGGTAACGGTAGGGCCTTATTCGGAGCTACTTAATCCTTTTCAGTACACTTGTTTTCCGAGTGGAACGAGGATTGAAACGAGGAGGAAGAAGTACCCCTCAACCCCCTTGACAGTGGGATTTCCTAAAAATGAATTTGAAGAGTTTGAATTGGAAATTGAAAAGATAAAAGTTGGAGACGAGGTTCTAAGTTTCAATGAAAAAACACAAGAGCTTGAATGGAAGGTAGTTTTAGAGACCTTTAAGCGGAAGAAAAACAAAGTATTTAAGATAACTCTCGTCGACAAAACCCTCATAAAGCCAACGGAGGAGCATCCGTTTTTTGTTAGTGGTACTTGGTTGGCAGCCAAAGATTTAAGAGTTGGAATGAAGCTTTTGAACAAGGACTTGGAGGAGGTAAAAATTCTCTTAATTGAAGAGGAGAGCTTTGAATCAGCGATTGATGTTTACAATTTCTCGGTTGAAGGCAATCACAACTACTTTGCGGAGGGAGTGTTGGTTCACAATACTTATGATCTAGAAGAAGCAAACGAAGTCATAGACATAGACCAGAAGCTACAATCGCAAGAGGTAAAAAACCCTTTTGCTAATTCCACTCCCGTTTTGACGGGCGGCATCACTGATAACAGTCCTTACATTCAAAGTCTCAACGATTTAATTGCTTTGACAAAGACAAGTGTTCACCTAGATCCAAATCAAAGATTCTTTTACTCGGGGCAGTTGGAAGGACTGAAGAATAAACTCAAGAATGCAAAAGATCAAAACACTATTGAAGAAATCCAGGCGAAAGTACAAAAGATTGTTTTAGATTTGAAGCTTAACCAAGCAAATCAAGCACTTAAAGAGGACTTCATAACCCAAGAGGTCCTCAAGAATCTCAACGCAGCGCAGGAAACGATCAAGGAAATAAAGAAAAAGATAAACGATAAAGAGCAGGAGAAATCACTCGATGAGATATCAAACAAAGTCTTTTGGCAATCAGCGGTTATTCAGGGGGTTGGTTGGTTAAAGCCTCTTGAGAAGGCGCTCAAAGAGTGGGGAATTCTTAATAAGGTTGAAGACCATGTTATGAAGGAGATGAAGGGGATTTTGGATAAGGCTAAACAAGAATATGTTGACAAGGATATTAAAAGGCTTGATGAAGAGAAGAAGGAATTGTTAACAAAAATGAAACCTGCTCATGGTGATCCCAAATATGACCCACCAATAGTGCTTTTAGACGAAGAGATTTACAAAGCAAAAACATCATTAATTGGGGAATATAAGACGCTAAACGAAAGACTGGGAGAAGAAAAGGCTTCCTTGTCTAAAAAACTGAATCAAATTAAAAGTGAAGAAGATTCTGATAAACGCTCAGAAATGGCTGCTGAACTATGGAAAGAAGTCTCGATTGAACTGACCGAATCTGTGACCGTTGAAAGAAAACTTGGTCATAGTCAAAACTGGGAGGATCACAATTTTAAATCCAGAGCAGCCAACCAGACGACGATTCCGTATTACAATGCGGACTATAAAACTTATATAGCCCCTTACAAAGATGAACTTAAGAAATTAAGAAACTATCATCAACAGAGAGAAGCTTTTCTGGAAGAGATTAAAAGACAATTAGCGCCTGAAATACCAAAGAATAGAATGGTTCATTTAGGAAATATGTTAAGCCCAGTAGGAGCAGATTTTGATATTACAGCTCCTTTTGGAAGCAGGTTCATCGCAGAGACAGATCCTGCATGGACTTGGAGAGAGCATAAAGGGATAGATTTGGCAAATGGCAAAGCTGGTGACGCTGTGAAGGCTACTTTGAGTGGGATAATGACTGATGAACTTGGTGATTTTGGTGTGAAAAATGAATATGAAGAAAATGGTAAAAAGATGGCAGTAATTACAGTGTATAGGCATATGCCAAGCTCAAGTTATAAATTTGAGAAAGGAAATAAGGTAAAGGTTGGTAATCAAATCGGTATTGTTGGCAATCAAGGTACAAAGCAGATACATCTTCACTACGAGATTTGGAATGTTGAATACGAGACTTTGTCAAATGGAGAGATTAAAATGGATCTTTTTACAGGGAACCCCAAAATTAAAAATCGTGTTGCAATTGATCCTACGTTAGGATATTTCCCGGGAGAAAAGAAATGAAAAAAAGCATAGTTTTAGTTTGTTTCATCTTTATTCAGCTTGTATCAGCACAATCAGCAAAAATTAAAGATACAAATATCTTGAATAAGCAATTTTATGCTCTTGCTAAAAGGTTTGCTTACCAAGAGCATTTTGCGTGGGAAAGTAAAGTCTTAATGTGCCATGAACTGGCTATTCTTTATAAAAAGTTGGTTGATTCGCCTAAAATCAAAGAATCTGAAGAGTATAAACTTGCTCTTAGAGCCTATGATTTGGGTGCACGTTACACTACATGTGGCAGTCAGAGTCTTAATTACAGAAGCAGGAAAAATGAATATCAATTTAAAGAATGGGAAGATATAGAAAAACTTCACAAGAAATTATTTAAAAATATAAATAATCATCAACCTAAACTATCTACTAGAGAATATTGTCAAACAGCTGTCAAGTATAAACAATGGGATTATATATTTTTCTTTACAGATGACAACGTTGATCCTAAACGTTGTCCTGAAGCTGTGAAACTAGTAGAACCCCATTACTCGCATGATTACAAAATGAGGAACTGGGAGTAATTCTTTTATCATAAGTTTTAAATTAAATAAATGATTAACTTAATAGCAAAGAACTTTATCCTGTATTTTGTTTTATTTTTCTTAATAAGCTCATGCACTCAGGCAAAACAAAAAATAGTAACTGAGAAAATAGAGAAAGGACAAGAAAATAAGATTGCAGAAGTATCAGATGTAGATCCCCCAAACCTTTTATTCAAAACAGAATTAAATGAAGAAGAAAAAGCGTTTATTAGAGAAAGAGCCACAGGATTTGATGAGAGAGTAAAGCAGTATGCTATTAACTATGGTCCTAAAAGTACTCCAGAGGACTCTAAAAAGGAATCAACAGAGATGTGCAAATGGATACTCAATAATATTACAGAACTCTCAACACAACCTGTTTCAAGAGAGAGAGTTCATTTTATGGCAATGTTTGTGATTTTGAAAAGTTGGGATACGTACCTTACAAGACTCCTCCCGAATACTGGAGATTAGTCGAGGAGAAAATACCAAGTTCTGCTCAACCAGATATTGTTAAGTCAGTTAAAGCTCTTGGAGAAGAATCGAGCAAACAGATATACAAACATTCTTTAAAGCACTATTTATGGCTTAAACAGGCAATAGCTAAAGATCCAAAAGATCTGATGAGCTACCAAGAGATTGTATCTTGGTACCAAACTGGACTCAGAGACAAAAATGGAAAAGATTTAATTCAAGAAGATTATAAAGAATACTGTCGGAAAGCCGTTGAGTTGAAGCAATGGGATCATATTTTTTATTTGACAAAGTCGCTTAGTACAAGCATTTATTTGCTTGAAGCATGTTTAGAAACAAAGCCAGGAGAATATAATTATGGTCAATGTGGCTGTCCAGAAGCAGCCAGACTGGTAGTAGGACAATGGCCTAAAGATGTTTTACATTCAAGTTACCTTATAGATCCTGCAGGAGAGGATTTCCCTGAAGACTTTAAAAAACAAGAAAGAGCCAGAGTAACTGCACTCATCAAAAAACACTTTGGCAGGGATCTAACCAAAGAAAAATAAATTTGAATGAAAAACCTACTCCTACTTCTATTTTTTTTCTCTACGCAAATCTCTTTTCAAGCCTTTGCCTTCGATCCAAATAAAGATTGCAACCCAGATTTTGAAAAGTTCTCCACAAAGTGTGAAAAATATTGGTTGGCTCAAATTCCTCATTTGGCCAGAAGAAAAAGAAAAGATGAATTGGAATTGCGCTTAGCTTCTGGTAAAAAGATTATTTTCAAAGATGAAGAGGTTTGTACATGTGATTGTGGAATGATTCACGTCTACCTTGCCGGTTATTACCCTCAATTGAATAAGTTTTTGATTTATAGAACTTATCTTTTTGGCTGGGACTACAAAACAAATAACTATAAGTATCCAGTAGAGGATTACATTACAGATGGAGGTGTATATTCTCTTGCTCTTCCTTCATTCAACGAAGAAAAACCAAGTATCACTCCACATCATTCTGTCATAAACTCACCATTTTACAAAAACAAATTCATAACTTATTCGAGTGTCCCAAGCTCGAAGCAAGGCATTAATTTAATCACCATTAATAAAGATCTTGCAAAAGAAGAATTTGATATTCATTCCGAAATCGGAAGAATTGAATCACCGCGATGGATAGACAAAAACACCATAACCTATACAAAAACGTTTCAAAAAGATAAGCTTCCTTCAAGGCAAGTTATGCTCAAGTTCGATGGTAAGCAGTGGATGGAAGCAAAAAACAACCAGCTTTTCAAAATTAATGACACTAGATTTGGCAAAGATCTTTTGGATTATTGCAAAAGCTTTCCGGTAAACCAAACTCTTGATTGCCTGCATCAATTGGAGGCCGAAGCCATTGCTTCTATTAATAAAGATAATTACAAAAAAATAAAAATTCAAAAACTTCAAAACAGATACATAATCAATTTGGAAGATAAATGTCTGATGTTTGAACCTGAATACATCAATCTTGACAAAAATAAGTTGTTTTTTATTGACGAGTCGGATTCTAATTTTTTGTTTGCCAAAGTTCTCTCAGAGGGTAATTTCAACTATCTAATTTTTAATTCAAATATCGGTACTATTTCAGTCTATTCTTTAATGCCT
>JANRMG010000293.1:0-5783 GCA_033761855.1 Candidatus Caenarcanales bacterium | reverse complement strand
GAGGAGGGCAAGGATCTTTTATTGATTAATAAAAACAAAGACTTATACCCCATTCAAAAGGTACTTTGGACTGATAAAGACGCCGACTTAGCAATTATACAGATTGCGCAGAAGGGCTTTAAGCCAGTTCCGCTGGCAAGTTACAAATCAACAAGTGTTGGTGAAAAATTAACGATTATTTCCCATCCCAAAGGTTTAGAAGTTGGTGGTCTTGAGAATACTCTTTCTGAGGGGCTGTTAAGTTCAGTGAGAGAAAACTTTCTGACTGAAAGAGAAGAATCCTTTAATCCAAAATACGATAGGGAAAACCCCGTCATTTTTAATTCAAAAAAATTCTTTGATGACTTTAATCAAAACTGCAAATTGCTCGTTAATAACACTGAAGAAAAAATGCTGCTTTATTCCTGTGTTAATGACCGTCTTGCCATCATAGACGAAAACAAAAACGGGAGCGTAATCTTCGACAACTTTGATCTGGCCGTTAAAGTGAACAACAAGATTTACTTTTTTGAAAACAAAACCAAAGAGATTTCAACTACTTACAAGTTCACTGGATCAATGATTCAATACACTGCACCCATTTCAAGCGGCAGTAGTGGCGGACCAATTTTCAATGAAAACGGTGAAGCAGTTGCAGTAGTAAACTCCTTTCTGGAAGGGGCTCAGAACGTTAATTATGGCAGGCCAATCGACTACATACCCGATGAATTCAAAAAAAAGAACGAACTTGCAGTAAAATCCTTTAAAGTTAACCAAATTGCAAACTCTAAGACCGGAGCTTCAATAGGGTCTTACAAAGATACAAGCAAGATTTGCAATCAAGGCAATATTCAACTCAACGATGAATTGTTCATTCTAAAATGTGGCCCAGAGGATTTTGTAGTTGTAAAAGCTGATTCAACAGACAGAGTACTTCAGGACAAAGATTTCATTATTAGAAATTTTTTAAAGACCAAAAAGAGTGGAGATTAAATCATCTTGCAGCGTAGACCGGAGCCATTCCGTTCAGGCGATTACGAATATAGTCTTCGGCTCTGGCGTAGCTTCTTTTAAGGGTGGAATAAGGAAAGAATTTTTTGAAAGTAATGTCCGTTAGGTTTTCAACGTTAATTTCAACATTCAAATAATAGCTATCCAAGCCCGTTCCTGTCATACTGCTCCCAGCCGATCCGACTGAAAAAATATCGTCTCCCAATCTTACCGAACGCGCACTGCTAACCGGGTTCATTTGTCCTAATGAGCGATCCAGTACCCCAAGAAGATTCCTTTTAGCCAATAAAACCAAAGTTGACGAATCAAGCTTAAGAGGATTCTTACGGGCTGTATCAAGAATCAGAGAGGGAGGAGAAAAGACATCAGAGGCAACACTTGGATTTAGTCTTAGAGAAGAAAAATGTAAAAAAGAGTGAAAACTTTCGTGAAGCCAGGTTCTAAAGGTCTGTTCAAAAGTGTTGGAAACAAAAAAGTTTTCAGAAAATCTCATGCTCCAGTCTTCAGAGTGAAAGGAAGCTGTATAACGAACCCGGCTAAAAGTTATTTTGCTGGTTGGCTTGGGACAAAGGCTTCCAAAGATGTCTTCATAAAACATGTTTAAAGTGTTCAATCGCATATTTACGTCTAAGTAGGCCCATTCGGGCTGCATACGAATTACTTTGGTTTTAATTAAATTTAAAGATTTGGCGGGAATGATCGAATCAACAAACTGAGAAATGAGTGAAGGATTAATGGGAAGGAGCTCTTCAGGGATTGGCTTGCCTCTTTGGATAAGCATAGATTGGAAAATATTGATGAATTGTAATCAAATAATAGATCTAAAGCTTGCTTCTGTGGCTTAGTTTTTGACCCATTTATTTATCATTTTACCTAAATCTTCTATGTAAATTGGTTTAGCAAGAAAATCGTCCATTCCGCTCTTTAAACATTTTTCTTTGTCGTTTAGAGAGGCGTTGGCCGTTAAAGCCACGATTGGCAATGAGTTTTGAAGATTTTTAATTATTTGAGCGGCCTCGAAGCCGTCCATTTCTGGCATTTGGCAATCCATAAAAATTAAATCGTAATGAGAAGTCTTAGCCTTTTCAACGGCTTGTATTCCATTCTCAACGATTTCTACTTTGCAAGAGAGCTTCTCAAGCATCTTTTGAGTTATTTTTTGGTTAATTTGATTGTCATCAGCAAGTAAAACTTTTAAGTCTTTTTTATCTTCTGTTTTTAAATTTGGAATTACATTTTTCTTTGTGTTTTCTAGAGAGTGAGAAGGTTCTTTCAGAGGGAGAATAAAGAAGAAGTTTGAGCCTTTATTTAAAGTACTTTCAACTTGAATCTTGCCACCGAGCAAGCTTACTAAATGTTGTACTATTGCAAGTCCCAAACCACTTCCTTCAAATTGCCTTGTGGATGAAGCTTCAACTTGTACAAATTTTTCAAAAATGCTTTCTAATTTATCGAGAGGAATTCCAATTCCAGTATCAATAATGCTGAATTTCACCGATTCATAATTGTATAAAGAAATATGAACGGTGATTCCGCCTGAATGAGTAAACTTAATGGCATTATTAATCAGATTAGCCAATATTTGTTTTAGTTTCAGTCTGTCAGAATAAAGCTCTTGAGGAACGTTTTCTTCAATTAAAAACTGAAAGGAGAGCTGTTTTTCAATAATTTTCAAAAAGAATATTTCCTGGAGTTCAGCCACCAAATCATTCAATTCAAAGCTTTCACAAACTGCAATTGCTTTGCCAGCCTCAATTTTTGCAAAATCCAAAATATCGTTAATTAGCTCAAGCAAAGATTTTGAAGAAGAAAAAACAGTTTCAAGCAACTCTCTTTGTTCAGGGCTTGTCTCTGTATCAAGCAAAAGCTGTGAAGCACCCAACATTGCATTCAGTGGTGTCCTCAGTTCATGGCTCATGTTTGCTAAAAATTCGCCTTTAGCTTGATTTGCTGCTTCAGCAGTTTTTCTTGCCTCAATTAAGCTTCTCTCGTTGTTCTTGTAATCAGTGACGTCTACACAGCATGCAATCAAACCATTTAATTTCTTGGATTTATCTACTCTACTTTCTACAATCGAGCTAATCCAGCGATATTCTCCACTGCTGTTTTTAAATCTATACTCGCATTCAAAGCCTATTTTGGTCTTTAAAGCATTAAAATGTTTTTCTTTATAAGATTCTAAGTCGTCTGGATGAATGAACTTCCACCAATCACTTATAAAATCTTCCTTTGGGCTATATCCTAAAATCCTCTCCCATTCATGGTTGAGATAGTTTATTTCACCTGCTTCATCGGACACCCAAATCATTACCGGAGCGTGATTTGCCATATTGCGAAACCTCTCTTCGCTCTCTAGTAGGGCATTTTCACTCTCCTGCTTGTCTAAAATAATTTTTATTGTTTCTGCCAATCTACTGATTGAATCAATCTCGGGTGCTGTCCAGCTTAAAGATTTACATTTGGTAGTTTCTTTCCATAGACTGAATGAACGTCTTGGAGAAAGCTTAAGAGTTCCATCTTCGGCTATGCTTTCTTGTTTGCTTGGATTTCCTCCCCAGGTGACGCTTTGGATATATTCTGGTCTAAAACATAAGAAAAAGCTTTTCCCTTCTTCGTCCAAACAAACTGCTACAAGACCGCTACAAAAGTCTTTAATTTTTTCTCCGAAAGGGTAGCTTTTAATTAAATGATTAGTATGAAAAAGGTTACGATTTGGTTGCTTTTGAATCCAGTCAATTAGCCTTTCAACCTCTTCTCTTGGTGGGGTATCTCCAAAAATGCTAAGCATTTTATCTACATAGATTGCAAAGCCGCATGATTTCAGGCTTTCATTTAAGTCTTTTGTAATGTCTTTGAGAGTAGATTTAAGATCTCCTTTTGTAAAAACAATTGTTTTAAGAAGATTTTGATAGGATTTGATTTTCAAATAAAAACTGTTTATCTCTCGTGATTCAATGATTGAAACCTTAGAAGCCAAGATTTCAGTAATTAATTTGGCGGATAATCTGACTTCGTAAGTTAAATATTTGGGGCTGTAATGGTGGCAGGCAATAAGCCCCCAAAGCTTACCTTTCACTATTATAGAAATTACTAAAGTGGCAGCAACACCCATATTGCCCAGGTATTCAAGGTGAATTGGTGAAACACTGCGCAAAAATGAATAAGTTAAATCGGTTGGTTTATCGCTTAGAGGGTTATTCTCGGGAACTAGCGGAACTGGTTTGTAATGAATATCAGGAATCATTCTAAGCAAGTTTTTTTCGTATAAATTCCTGGCTTGTCTTGGTATGTCGGTCGTGGGATAGTGTAATCCCAAAAACGGCTCTAGGTCATCTCTTTTGTCTTCAGCAACAACTTCTCCATTCCACTCTTGGTCGAAGTGGTAAATCATTACTCTATCAAACTCAATAATTTTTCGAATTTCTTTGGCTGAGCTATCTAGAAGCTCTTGAAAGTTTTGGTTTTCTATTATGCGTGATAAAGAATGAATAGAAAAATTGTACAAGTCAGTGACTGTTACGTTGACTTGCTGGTGATTTTCGAGTTCTAAAACTACAAGTTGGTTGTGCTTATGAATAGTTGCAATAAATGGCTGATAACCGCTTAGAGACTTTAAATTTAAAATGCAAGGATTGTATTGGGTACAGTTTTCCGACGAGACTTTTGTTTGAAAATCACTGAATTCATCAGCTTTTATTAAGTCCTGAAAACTTATAGCCAGCAAGTCTTCAAGGGCTATTCCTAAAAAATCTTTTACATTTGCACTTACCTGAACAACTTTTAATGAGTCTTGATCTAAAGCTATTAATACGCCGTGAGGCTGAATGGAACCTGGAATATGGATAGGCTCCCTTTCGCAGTTAGTTAAATCTGCTTTTCCAAATTGAACTTCGGCTTCCATGATTGATTAAGGTTGTTGAAAGTGTTGGTAAAGTTTTACGAAAGTCTCTTTTGCCGAATTTACAATTTCTTCTGTTTGACCTCTTTGGGAACTAAAATCTGTGATTGCGCCGCAAAACCCTTTCCACTTTGCATGAGTTTCGTTGCCATAAGAATTAAAGTAATTATATTCTTTAACCAAATCCTGGAAAGTGCTGGCAAGAGCCTTGTGGATGTGAATTCCGCCTAATGATGAGCCTTCAATAACATAAAAATAACCAAAGAAGTTTTCAAGAGTCTCTAGCTTTGGTCTTGTAGAACATTGCTTTATTTCTTTTTTGTTAATACCTAAAATTTCCAAATCCCTTGCAAGCAACGATGAACGGAGGCGTTGAGGATAGTCTGGCAAAAAAGCTTTTAGTTCTTCAGATAAAGTTGTGTTGTTCTCAAGCTCAGATTCAACAGTTTTGATGAATGAATAAAATTTACTTATTATAAGTTTGTAGTTCTCAAGCGTATTGGTGCCATCGAAAATCTTTTTTAGACATTCGATTTTTTCCATGTCTCTGTGCATAGGAGCGGTTTCGGTTTTTAGTCTTTGTAGCAGGGTGGTAGGTAGTGAACTCCCGAGCTCACTAGTATTTTCAGGCTTTTCCCCACTCTTGTTTCCTTGTGTGTTTTCCTTTAACAGTTCTGTCATACAAGATTTCTTTATTAGCTAATTATGAGATCTATTCCTTAAAATCTTAGCTCTTCTGAAGCTGATAAATAAGATAGGTTATTTAATTTAGAACTCAAATTGAGTTTCAATTTCGCTTTGTCTAGCATTTGGTTTGCCTCAGGCATTGAATTCTTCATCGAAGCCAGTATTTCTATTTTAAAAAGCTTCACATATGGCTTTGTTAAACAATCTT
>JANRMG010000292.1:0-8480 GCA_033761855.1 Candidatus Caenarcanales bacterium | reverse complement strand
GGCATAAGGGACAAAATGGCGCTTAAATTAAGAAGATAAAAGTTTAATAATGAGCTGAATCTTCCTTCTGGAGCTGATTCCACGGTGAATATTGACTTTAGCCTTCAGATGAGAGAAATAACCGTCACATGAATTTGTTGTTTTTTCAATTTTAAGATGTGGAAATTTTTGAAAAGTAAAAAGGTAAGGCAGTTGAGTTTTGATTGAATTAAAGGCTGATCTAAGACTTTTGTGTACATATTCTTTCGACTCATTTTTCTCTTTTAAAAACTCTTCATACCTCTTTTTAAGTGAATTATACTTTGCCGTGAATTGCTCTCCTGATGATGTTTTTAGTTCAAGTATGAGCTTCTTCAGTTCTTTTCCACACTCTGTCTTTGGCCTTTTTGTAGTGTACTTTAATACATTCTTCACTAAATGAAATTGGCATAATTGCACTGGAACACCCGGAAACAAATTCTCAAGGAGCTTGATTACTCCTCTTCGACCATCAATTGTGAAGCTTGAAAACTCATATCTTCGATTAATTTCTCTCAGAGCCTCTTCATAATAAATTATTTTCTCTGAATCTTGGAAGTCATAGTGAACGTTTCTACTCTCGCTTCTGAACAGCAATAAACAAAACTCTCTTTTGAAATGACAAGCGTCAAAAACTAAACTGATTTTTTCTTTATCCGTGAAATCATTTTTTAGTTCAGCTAAATCAAGTCTGTCAAAATGTCTTCTTATCCTTTTTGGATTCACCCCATATTTGGCTTCAATCTCTGAGTATGTGAACTTATGGATTGAATAATCATCATAGGCTTGTTTTACCCATGAATAACTGATATTAGAAAACCATTTATTGCAATTCTTGCACTGGTAGCGTACTTTGTTATTTCGGATCCCCTTTTAATTATTTTTGTTGAATCACATTTCTGACACTTTTTCCTTGCCATTTTCTATGTACTTTTCCACTGGTACATCAATTTTCTCTTAAATCCCTTTTTTAGTCACCTTTCTCAATGATCGTCACGCGCCATTTTGTCCCTTAACTCAAAAATTCTAATAATAAAAAGCGACAACATGAAATATGTTATTACTGTGGTCGCTAAAATTCAAATTATAAGTTAGCCTTTGCTCTCTAAATACACCACTAATTTGTCCCAGTCAGGTTTTAGGTATTTTTCATTAACTTTTTTTAGCAAGGTGTAAAGTAGGTTTTTTCTTCTCGCTGTTCCTTGACTGTCATTTGGGTCGTTAACCAAAACGTTATCGAAGAAGTTGTTGATTGGTTCACTTAGTTGGTTAAGTTCTAGCCAATTTGCAGTTTCATCTTTTTTTATTTTTTGTATTGCTTCAAACAGAGCCAACTCTTCTTTTTCTAGTCCTTTAAAATCGGAGAGTTCAGCGAGTTGTTCAGACTTTATGATTCTTGAGACTCTTCTGATGGCAGAAAGAGATTCTAGAAGTTCTTTGTGATTTGCCTGTTCAAATCTGGTGATGTTGGAGAGGATTCGTGAGAGGTCAAAGCTAAGCGATTTTTCAGATGGAATAAAAGCCGAAATATGTTCTGGTGTACTTGATAAATTGGAGCTTCGGTCGTAAAACCAAATGTATAAAAGCCTCTGATAAAGGAATTCTGCGAGGCTGATTTTTTTATCTTTTGATTGGAAGAAAAACTCTTTAAATTGCTCACCATTTGAACTAGTCAAAGCTTTGAAAGCTATTTGGAAAACAGATTCAATTGTTGGTGTTTGCTCAACTTTTAATTTTATTTCTTCTGAGTTCTTTAATAAATAGCAAATCCACTGAGCTTGTCTTCTCAATCCAAATGGGTCGGCTGATCCAGTCGGTACTTTGCCAATTAGAAAAATAGATGCAATATTATCAATCTGGTCAGCGATGGAAAGCAAAGCTCCAAGTTTTGTTGGAAGTTCATCATCGGAAGCTAAAGAATAATATTGGCTAGAAATAGCTTGGCAAACTTCTTGGTTTTCCTTTTGTTTATTTGCAATAAAGGCGCCCGCTTTACCCTGCAATTCAGGGAATTCAAAAACCATGGAACTACCCAAATCACATTTGGCTAATTCAGCAGCTCGAATTAAATCTTTGGTTTCTTGATTATCTAACTTTGTTGCTTTACCTAATTCTTTGCAAATTGCAACTAACCTTTCTGCTTTGCCTTTCATTGTTGAATCAATCTTCTTTTCCAGAAGCTCTTTCTGGAAGGTCATCTGAGCGAGCTTTTCTTTTCTATCAATTAAAGGAACTTTTAAATCTTCCTGAACAAAGAATTCCGCGTCCTTCAATCGGGCGGTCAAAACACGTTGGTTGCCCTGAATAACTTTGGTTTGGGCTTTCTCGAGACAATTTGCTATAAAAATAAATTTGTTGGAAAGCTTCCCAGATTCTTTCTCATAACATGGAAAATAGCGCTGATGATGCTCTAAAACAGTGGTTGTCAAAAAGTCAGGAAGTTCCAAAAACTTCTCATCAAACTCACCAATTAAAGCTGTCGGCCATTCGAGTAAGTCTATAACTTCTTCCAAAAGGTTTAGCGGAACCGAAGCTTTAAAATTGTTTTTGCTTTCCAGTTCTCCAATTTGCAAGAGAATCGATTCTCTCCGCTTTTCACGAGCTGGTTCAACCAAATTTTTTCTGAGCGTTTCCTCATAATCCTTGGAGGATTTAATTTCCACAAACTTAATGCCTTCGGATTCGCTTTCTAGAAGCCTGTTAACGCGGGTTTTGCTTCCGGCTTTGAGCCCAAACAATTCAATTGGAAAAACTTTACTATCGAGCAAAGACACCAACCAGCGCACAGGACGAGAGAAATTAAATTCTCCATTGGCCCAAGTCATCCACTTTTCACCCGACAAATTATTGCTAGCGAATTCAAGGCTTTCTTTTAAAACCTCTTCAATAGCCTTTGGAGCGACAGTTTTTTTATAACAGTAACGTCAGTTTTCTTCAAACAAATCTTTTTGAGTAATTTCGTTCTTGCTTAAGAAACTTTCCAAAGCCTGAGCGGGTGCTTGTTTGCCTGGACCTTTAACAACTTCAATCGCAGCTTCTGTCTTGGCGGGCAGCTTCTCAAACAACAGAGCTATTCTTCGTGGCGTAGAATAAAGCTTAGGATCAGAGATTTGGAGCTTTGATTCTTGGATTTTTTCTAAAAAAAGTTTTTTAAAGTTTTCAGCAATTTGTCCGGTTGTTCCAGCAGGCAGTTCTTCGGTGCCAATTTCAATTAGGTAATCCATTTATATTTCTAAAACTTAAAAAGGTAAGCCTTGATTTTAACTTAATCGAGTCAGTTAATTTAACAGTTAATTCATAAATCGCTTTGTTTCAGGTCTGTTTGTTTTAATAAAAAGGCTAGTATTCCAGGTTTCAAATCTTTGTTATGGTAAGGCAAAACAACACTTTTATTGCCTTTTTTCAATTTATAATGGCTTCCTTCTGTTGAGGCAATTACCCAGCCATGTCTTTGCAAAATTTTTATTAATTCTTTTCCAGAAATAAATTTCATTTGTAAATTAAAGTGAAACTTCTAATGTTTCTTCATTAGCTGTAATCGAAGAGTCTGGTTTTAAATAAACTGTAATTGCTTCTCTAAGATTGTTTTCAAGCTCTTCAAGTGTTTCTCCTTGAGTGCAGCAGCCAGGCAACGTGGGGACCTCTGCCCAGTAGCCACCAGTTTCCTCTTTATGAACAATCGCAACAAACTTCATTTCTTGAACTCCAATTAAAATTATAGTCAAAAAATATTGATAATTTTTGTATTCCACATTTATATCTTTTTTACAATAACATAAATTGACAATGGCTTTTTCTAACTGTTTTTACAGCTTCTGTTAAAGTTTATTGTAGATTCCTCGAAAAAATTTACAGGAAAAATATTAATGAAAAAAGGATTACTAATCGCTCTTGGAGCAGTAGTTGTAATAGGTTTAATTTTATTTTCTTTCTTCGGTGGAACTTATAACACCTTGGTACAGCTTGATGAAAAAGCTAAAAGCCAATGGTCGCAAGTGGAGAACGTCTACCAGCGCCGTTTGGACTTGATTCCCAATTTGGTAAACACCGTAAAGGGTTACGCCAATTTTGAGAAAGACACTCTAACCCAAGTCATAGAGGCAAGAACCAAAGCTACAAGCGTAAATGTAAATTCTGAAAATTTAACTCCTGACTCGATTGCCAAGTTTCAGCAGGCACAGTCTGGATTAAGCTCTGCATTGGGCCTCTTAATGGTTGTTGTAGAAAAGTACCCAGATTTAAAAGCCAACCAAAACTTTTTGGAATTACAGTCCCAATTGGAAGGTACTGAAAACCGAATCGCTGTTGAACGTAAGCGGTTTAACGAAGTGGTGCAAGAATTCAATACTTATTTTCGAAAGTTTCCAAATAATATAATTGGCGGAATGATGGGCTTTGAGACCAAAGGTTACTTCAAGGCCGATGAAGCCGCAAGTAAAGCTCCGACCGTTAGTTTTGAGAAGTAAAAACCCCCTCAATCCCCCTGATAAGGGGGAAGTTAGAAAAACAATTTGTTCTCCTCCCTTATAAGGGAGGTAGGGAGGTTTTTCTGAGTGAGGTTAAAGGAGAATTTATGACAGACGAACTCTTTTCCCAATCATTAAAGAAAACTGTGGAAGCAGCGATTGAGCAAGCTGAATTAAATACTTCTGGCGAAATTCGAGTGCACATAGAAAAACATTGTTCCGAAGATGTTCTTGACCGGGCGGCTAAAATTTTTGCAAAACTTGGAATGCATAAAACCAACTTGAGGAATGGAGTTTTGTTTTATTTGGCTTCTGTGGATCATAAATTTGCAGTTCTTGGTGATGTGGGAATTAACCAAAAAGTCCCTGATAACTTTTGGGACGAAATTAAAGAGGAAATGCAAAACTACTTTAAAATGCATGATTTTGAAGGAGGGCTCTCTAAGGGGATCTTAAAGGCTGGAGAGCAATTAAAGAAATATTTTCCATATGAATCAGCAGACAAAAACGAGTTACCAAATGAAATTTCATATTAAAAAATTTAAAAGCCTTATTTTTGTTCTTGCTTTAATTGTCGGATTAGCAGGTTCTTTTCCCGTTTTTTCTCAGACTAAAACAACAAACACAACAACTACTTACCCCGAAAGACCAAACCCTCCAAAGTTAGTTAATGACTTTGCTCATCTGATGAGTGCTGAGCAAGTTCATAATTTAGAAACCAAACTGGTTGCTTACGAAAAGGGCTCCACAAACCAAATCGCTATTGTTATACTTCCCTCGCTGAATGGTGAAGAAATTGGTGCTTATGCTCCCGAGTTGTTCCAGCGTTGGGGAATAGGCAAAAAAGGAAAAGATAATGGTGTATTAATTTTTGTTGCGGTCGAAGACCGTAAAATGTTCATTGCGACTGGTTACGGGGTTGAAGCGCAACTTACCGATGCACTCTCAAAGCGAATTATTGAAGCTGATTTAAAACCAAATTTTCAAAAAGGTGATTTTTACGGTGGCTTAAATCTTGCTACTGATCACATAATCGGAATCCTCGGCGGACAGCTTAAACTTGAAGCTTTACCTCAAGAATCACCAGAAGGAAGTTTGCTAGATTTCCTTCCCTTCTTAATTTTTATTGTGTTTTTTCTAATTAATATTTTCGGAAGTGGAGGCCGGACTTACGGTCGAAGAGGTGGATATTATGGCCCAATAGTTTGGGGTGGCGGATCTTCTTTCGGAGGCTTCTCTGGTGGTGGCGGAGGCTTCGGTGGTTTTGGAGGCGGAGGTTCCGGTGGTGGTGGTTCTGGCGGTAGTTGGTAATTATCTTACTTCTTTTATTTTTAGAACGCTTTCTATTTTTCCGTTTTTGTAAATATATTTTAAAAAGCCTGCGGTGGTGCAATTTTTGAATAATTTAGGCCTGAACACTGCCGCGCACTCTCCTTCGATGTCTCTCACGCTTGAATATAAAATACCATCATAATTTAGCTTTCTTAAATACTCTGCATAAGCTTGGGAAGCGATATAACTATCTGGATTATATAGATCCGAATGTTTACTTTGTAAGTTTCTTATATCAGCAAGTTCTCCATCTAGAGTGAGTGATAGAATACGTACATCTTCTTCAGCCTCTTGGATTCTGGCATTTAAAAATCTTTTTGCAGTATGATATTTGGTTTCTTCAATTGCGGTTTCCACTTTTTTTGCCACGTAAATTGCTTTTAAATCGTTCTCTTTGCTAAACCTTCCATCAGATGAGTAGCAATATGAAGCCATAATTATATCGGCGCCTTGGATTCCATAAATTCTTTCTTCTTCAGGCAAAACTTCAATTTTATGAATCAAGTCATTAATTCTTGGACTTGTAAAACTTTCAACAATTTTGATTGCCTCTAACTCGTTTTGATCTGCGACAGATTCATAAATATTTATTGGTGGGTATCTGGTAGAAATTATTCTCCAGCTTTGCTTCCATTTAACTTTAAGTTTCTTCACCAAATGCCTCTCAGAGCGTCTAAGTGATTGGCAACTTTGTACAACTCAATTATTCCTCCTTTGACTATTCTTTCTAGAGGTGGTTTTCCGGTAAACATTGGGTGATCATTTGGATTCTTTAGCCAGTTGTCTGCGTTCTTGGGGTTAGAGAAAAGTATTTGTAAAGATTTATAAATTCTAAAAACATAAGAAAGTCTGTCGAATTTATCTTTATCTAATTTTGGATTTTCTAGGTTTTTCCACTTAAAAAAGGTTGAGCTGGCGCTTAAACCCAGAAGAGCCATTTGTTCTTCGTTTGTAAGCTTCCATTTTTCGGCTATCCTAAAAAAAGTTCGCAAGGCTGGAAGAGTCAATTTCTGAAAATCGGGATTCTTGATTTCTTCGATTTGTTGATTCGAGAGCTTATTTGCTTTTTCTTTAGAAACCATTTTGGGCTCCATTTCTGGAATATATAATTATTATACTCCATTTCTGGAATTTTGTTTCAGGGATGCCCTTCCTCTCAAATTACTTTTCAAAAATAATAGTTTTATGCCCGTGAACCAATATTCTATGCTCCAGATGAAGTTTTACTGCACGGGCAAGCACAATCCGCTCCAAGTCACGACCTTTGCAAACTAAATCGTTTAAAGAATCTCTATGGCTTATGCAAGTAATATCTTGTTGGATAATCGGTCCCTCGTCTAAATCGGTGGTTGCGTAATGGCTGGTTGCCCCAATAATTTTTACGCCTCTGTCTTGAGCCTGTTTGTATGGGTTACTTCCAATAAAAGCTGGCAAAAAGGAATGGTGAATATTAATGATTTTATTAGGAAACTCTTTTACAAAAGAATCGCTGAGAATCTGCATATAGCGGGCTAAAACAATTAATTCCACGTTTAACTCTTTGAGTAAAGCAATTTCTTTTTCTTCTTGTTCTTGCTTTGTCTCTTTTGTGATTGGAAAAACGTTGTAGTCAATATTGTGAGCCTTGGCAATGTGGTCTAAATCAGGGTGGTTCGAGATAATCACTGGGACTTGGCAATTAATTTCTTCAGTTTCAATTCGCCAAAGCAAATCTAAAAGACAATGCGAGTATTTAGAAACCATAATGGCTACTTTTGGCTTTTGGTCGCCTACCAGGTCTATGTTCCAGTCAGCTTTAAATTCTTTAGCCATAGGCGCAAAGGCTTCGTGCAGGTCTTTGCTTGGAATAGTAAAGTTTTCCAAGGACCATTCAACGCGCATAAAGAATTTTTTGTCTTCAACGTCTACATGCTGGTCTAGGTTTATAATATTGCCCTTTCTTTCGAAAATAAAATGCGAGATTCTTGCGACTATGCCCTGTTTGTCGGGGCAAGAGAGCAAGAGTATGGCTTTATTTGGCTGAATATTAGTTGTCATAAATTTAAATTTTAAAGAAACAACAATATTATAAGTAATAGAGACAAAACAATTATATTTATCAGTTAGAATGGGTCTACTTTATTTCACCTGACTCAATTTAAGCTCCAAATGGTAACCAACTCCGAGAAACCTCTCTCCGAAAAATTAACTCAAAATTCTTCAGAAGGGCTGCTTCATGGAATAGGGAAATATCACATTGTTGTTTTTGTATGTTGTTGGTTGGGCGGAATCTTTGATGGAATGGATTCAACCCTAATGTCCGTTGTGCTTCCCTCGGCTATTAGTGAGCTAATTGGCTCCACCGATAAATTGCAGGTTAGTCAAATCGGATCTTATGTCGGAGCGATTTTCCTTTTGGGATGGACGGCCGGAGGGGTTGTGTTCGGCTATATTGGAGACAAATTTGGTCGCGTAAAGTCCATGATTTTTTCCATTTTGCTCTATGCCATGTTTACCGGTCTTTCGGGTTTGGCGCAAAACTGGCCTCAACTTGCGTGTTGCCGGTTTTTAACGGGACTTGGCATTGGTGGGGAGTTGGTTAGCATTGCCACTTTCCTTGCCGAAGTCTGGCCCGAACGTTCGCGCGCGATTGCAGTGGGAGCCTTAATTACCTCTTACCAGGCG
>JANRMG010000291.1:0-2171 GCA_033761855.1 Candidatus Caenarcanales bacterium | reverse complement strand
CTATATCAAGAACTTTTATGCCATCCTTTGTTGTATAGGCAGAGTCTGTTGGCTTCTCCATCCAAAAAAGTTTCAACGAGTCATACCCATCAAGTATGTCGCCTCTCTTTTTATTATCTTTAACAAAGCCCTTTGCAAGATCTTGAACATCTGCTCTGGCGGTGTTGTATAACGACATTGCTATTTTTTTTCTGTCCTCTGTGTAAAACGAGTCAATTACACCATCTACTGTTGTTTTTGATTTAGACACCTTTTCCATTAAGTCCTGAACGACCTTGCGACCAGCATTTTCAATTACTGATGAGTAATTTTGGCAAACACTATAAGATGAACTGCTTAATCCGCTAATTTTGTCCCTCAATTTTTCAACTTCTGTTTTTTCTGGTGCTGGTGTTGCTCCTGAAGTGCTAGTAGTTGATGAATAGCTATATTTTAGTTCTGGTAGCATATTCTCCCGAACAAAATCTTCTGCCTTCTTGTCGTAATCGGCTGTCCCCTCTGCCCTGTATAGGTCTATTGCCTGTCTTTTAATTTTTTGAAAGTTTGCACAGGCTTTTACTATTTCTTGATTTTCTTCTGGCTTATATGAGGAAGAGCTACTTGTTGATGATGATTTCAATTGATTACATTTGTTGCCAATGTTGTTGCTAATAAAATTTGGGATGTCTTTTGCAAAGTGTTTTACCGATAACTCACGATGTTTTGAGGAAAAAGACTCATACTTCTTTAATAAATCGTTTAAGGCAGAAGCTTCTGTAAGATTGTAGTAGGAGGTTCCTTGAAGTTCTTTTTGCTCTTTATCGCACTGTTCAACAGAAGAATATAGTTTTTTGGCATTGTCCCCACCATAAGTGATAGTGCCACCTTCCATTTTTAGACTCTTAAAAGCCTCTTCATCTGGATTGTCTTTTAAATCAATGCCAGCACTTTTAAGTTTATTTTTAATGGCATCATCAAAATCCTTAAAACCCATTTCTTTTGCTGTTTTATCCCTAGCTTCTTTAATTGGCTTAGAAAGTTCTTTTGGCATTTCTTTAGAAATACCTGTGTATTTAGGCTTTCCATCTGCCCCCATACAAGAAGCCCCAAATAAATCATCGCAAGGGTCGGCTTCTCCAGATTTTGAAGACTCTGGAGACATTTTAAAATTACAGACTAAACAACTTTTTTGTTGGGCATATCCAGACAATGAAGTGGTTATACAAAACAATAATGGCAGAATGAATTTTGATTTTATCATATCTGTTATGGTCTCTTAATAGCCCTGCTAAATCAATGTTATAGACAAATATCAAGACCTTAAATCTTACTTTCAGTAAGTGTTATTATCAGTAAGACAAAAAGATACTTTATGAGTGAGTTCAAGAGTTAATAAATTACCTTATAGGCATAGAAAGTTTGTTGAGACCCAATTAAATCGGATCTCAAAAACTGTGCAGGAAAAAAGAGAGCAAGCAGGAATAACACAAGAAGAGCTAGCCGAAAGACTGGAGGTGTCAGCAATGACCATTCAATTTATTGAACAGCGAAGAAGATTTCCAAGCTTGCCAGTGCTTTTTTGTATTTGTCGGGAATTAGAAATTCCCCTTATTGTCGGCGATTAACCAATCAACTCACTTTTGATTTATGAATTGGCTCAACTGTAAACCGAAGTCCAAGAGCTTGGAGAAGTTGAATTATAGTTTCAAATCTAGGTTTAGCTTCTTTGTCTTCAGCAAGGATTTTGTAGAGAGCATTTTGGCTTAATCCTGCTTCTTTAGCCAAATTTTCATAACCACGAACTTCGGCAACATCCCTAATGGCAGACAAAATGGCTTCAGGCATATCATAGTTTTCTTCAACAGAAGCCTTTAGGTATTCTTGTTGATGTTCAGGTTTCTTTTTAAGCCACTCAAGCAGACCTTCTTTGTGTGATTTTCCAGCTTTAATGTTAAGCATTGTTTCTCCTTTTGAAATCAGCCCAATAATTTTGAGCGAGTTCAATGTCTTTAGTTTGAGAGCCTTTATCTCCAGCACAGAGAAGCAAAACTATGCTTTCTCCATGCCTAGCGAAATAAACTCTGTATCCACTACCGAAGTTAAACCTAAATTCACTCACTCCAGAGCCAACAGGTGTCATATCTCCAAAGTTTCCAAATTCAACCCTACGAAGCCTTGCCCTTATTCTGGAG
>JANRMG010000290.1:0-4902 GCA_033761855.1 Candidatus Caenarcanales bacterium | reverse complement strand
TTATTAAACGAGCACTTTGAATAGCTCTTTTGAGAGACCTGATTTGATGGTGTTTGGTACCAAGCCCTATCAAAAACATTACCCAACGATTGCCCTCAAGCTCGGTTTCAATAAAGTAGTTTTCAAGAATCCATTGGCTTAGCTCTTCCCCTCCCCAACCTGCAAGAGAAAAAACCAAGCGTGTTGGATCATCATTGTTTAGGAATTCAATTCCTCCAATTTTAGAAAGCTGATATCTAAGTTCGAGAGCGGAATCTTTTTGCTTGCGGAGCGGCTCCAAATCTTGTCTCAAATGCTCAAGAGTTTCAATCAAACTCAAAAGTAAAATAAAAGATGGGCTCGTTGTTTGCAAAAGACTCATGCAAGCCTCAATTTTTTTGGCATTAAGAAGCTCAGACTGAAAGTGAAGCATACCCGTTTGAGTGAGTGCTCCAAGAGCTTTGTGCGGCGAGTGAATAATCAAATCAGCGCAAGCATCAATGGCTCCCTTGCCATTGCCCATTAAACTTATGTGCGAACCATGCGATTCATCAACAATTACAGGGATTTCGTGTTCATGGCAAATATCAACAATAGCACCGAGCTTTGTCTGAAAACCTTCATAGGTGGGTGAGGTCACAAAGCAAGCTTTAATATTATCAACTCGTCTTATCAATTCAGCTATCTTTTCGGGCTCTACTCTAGTATAAATTCCCCATCTTGCGTCCCATTCGGGTTCATACCAAACAGGCTCTGCACCGCTCAAGATCAATCCAGCCAACAAACTTTTATGAGCATTCATTGGCACCAGCACTTTGCCACCGTCTCCCAAAGCAAGACAAGCTGCCATCAAACAAGAAGAGGCTCCGTTCACCGAAAAAAATGTTTGCTCAACCTGAAAAAGCTTGGCAGCCTTTCTTTGAGCTTCTAAAATAAAACCTTCGGGATTATGCAAATCATCGAGCTCGTCAATTTCGCTCAAATCAAACTTAAATAACTCATTAAAAGAACGTGGTAGATATTGATTTGTCCCCGAATGAATGGGAGTAAAAGTCCTCAGGGAGCTTCTCTGAGCAAGCTTTTTGTATTTATTATAAAAATCAGAATGTCTTCTAAAAAGCATCTTTAAATCCCAAATCTCTCTTCCAATCCTTAATCTCGCTTTTGCTTTTTAAAGCAATTTTGAAAGGTTTGTTTCCAAAGCGAATTAATAATTTTACTTTAAAAAAGCTCTTTTTACTCGCCAGTTTACCCAGAGATAAGCCTCTTTTAATCTGAGTTTAAGCTCTTATTGAGAAGATGAAATTAGAAAATAATAAAAATCTATAAAAATTTCTCTTTATTTAATCCATTTTATTTCATTTAATTATCAGGAGCAAAATATGTCCGAATTGTCCCTCTCAGAGACGAGAGTGTTAGTTTCTTCGTCTGAAACTAAACCTCAGAGTGCAGCTATCCAATTAACAACGCCGGTACAGCAAGGTTCTGTGGCAGCCGACCAAAATGCAACTCAGCCTCCAGACCAATTAATTCAAGCGCCAAGAATTACTAATTTATCTTTTAATAATGATCTCGCTCAGATTTATCTCATGCAGCAGCTCACGAGCATCCAATCGGATTTCACTTCCTTAAATCGTGGATTTACCCAGAGCTTAAATATTTGGAACAAAACTCTGCTTCCAGGCTTGAATCTTGAAGAACTCTCAATTGAAGAAAACTCTGAGGACTTCACGCAACTAACAGAGAAGAATTTACAAGATCTAAAATTCAAAGCAGTGGCCGAACCAAGCTCAATCAGCGAAGTAGTTTGGGAAAGTCTTCCCGACAAAATAGAATCTGCCGATTACGACGGTCCAGACGGCGAAGACAGTTGGTCGGACACAAGGCTTCCGCCGGGAAGTTATCAAAATCTAATTAACTTAAAAAATAACAAGACTCGCTTTTCACTCACAATTACCTGCATAGAGAGCCTGCTTACAATGCCAGATTTTATGGGCATTCAATTAACTGCTATCCAAATTGAGGATTTACAAAACAAAAAAGCCATTCTGCAAGAACAACTTGAAAAATTGGAAAAAATCGAGAATCAATTCTTTACCTTGGGTAAGCTTGTCAGGACCACTAAGACAATTAAAAACCTTTTCTCTGAAGATGCAGGAAAGCACATTAAGGATAACTTTATTGACAAATATGTAAATGCTCTAAACAATGCACATGATCCAGCGGCAAGAGCACAAATATTAGCCCAAATGAGAAAAGAACTTCGTGATTTGATGGGCGATCTAGCGGAATTCCAAATCGAAGGTTTCTCCGACATTCGAGACAGGGACTCACAACGAACAACCACCAACTCAACCGAAAAAAGCCAAAGCGAAGAATATTTTGAATACGTAATTTCTAAAGTGATGGAAAAGCTTTATAAGGCTTTTGGAGAAGGCTTTGGCGATTACATTGCTGACAACCCATTGTTTGATATCGAAGAAAGTGCGAACCGAAGCCCTATACCGACGGAGGATTTTTCTAATATCAAAGACCCTGCACAGAAAGAGGCTTGGGAAAAACTCTATTCATTTTTTGGACAGGTTTATTCGGGCGGAACGATTATGACTCTTGAAGTGCTTTCTCCTTTTGTTGACGAGCTGAAAGCGAGTGGCGCAATTTCTGATTCCAGCGAGGAAACTCAAGATTATTCTGATACCAGAAAAGTCAATCTACACTATCAGAATGCGGTTAGTATTGTTTCTTCAACCAAAGAAACTTTCAGCGAGTTCTTTGAACCTAACGACTCAAACACAAGACCAATTCAAGGTTCCACTAATGAAACTAAAATGAATTTTTCTAACATTTTGGTTGGTTTTATTCCATTTTGTTCTTCCGAAGAAAAGCAACATAAATTAGAAACAATTCTTGAAACGGAAGAGTTTAAAAATATGTATTCGAATATGGCTCTCAAAGCGCCCAACATAACACCGAGCATTCTTAGTCGAATTATGTTTCTTTACAATCGAATGACAAAGGAAGGTGAAAAAGCCGACACCTCCAGCTAAAATAAAATCACTAAAGTATTCATCCTAAAATTTATGTTTCCTTTAAAACCAACTTACTACATTGATGGAACAGTTGAAGAAATCGATTTGAAGCTCTTAAGCAAAGATGGAATACGCGGTTTAATTTTGGATTTGGATAACACTATCATGAGACCCCGCAGCGGATATTTTTGCGACAAAGTGCTTCCCTGGCTTAAAGAGGCAAAAAGTCTTGGACTTAAAATAATTATTGTAACCAATAACATCAACGATGAGTATTTGCGGAAAATCGCTCCTGTACTGCAAGAAAACGACTTACCAATAATTAGCAAAGCCAAAAAACCCCGCAAAACAAAGCTAAAAGAGGCTTTAAATCAATTAGCGCTAGAACCTGAAGCCGTTTGTATTGTCGGAGACAGAGTTTTAACCGATGTTTTGGGCGGATATTTATTGAATATGAAAACAGCCTTTGTAAAGCCGCTCTTGGGTGCCGAAGAAAACCCTTTGTTTAGAATACTCCGTGCTGTTGAGGAAAGTTTGTTACAGAAATATTAATATCGTCCGTCCATACGTTAAGATCAATTTGTTAATGTCCAATTTAAGCTTGCAAATAGTCTTTAACAATTCAGTCCAATTATCAAGAAATGCAGGGCTTTCTGCTTTATCTTGCAGTGGTCCTATAAAGCCTACGGATAAACCTATAATTGTTCATCATTACAAAACATTTCTTGATTATTTAATTACTCAAAGAGGAACTCAATATTCATTTTTGAATAGAGCAAAAGTTCTTTTGTTGGATTTAGATGGCACTTGCATCCCTCCTAAGCATCATATAACAACTTTTTTAGACCCAATTAAGAGAAGTATGAATTATTTTCTTGATGAAGGTTTAGCCTATGAATTGAACTCTTTAATTATCCATTGCTTTGAAAATTCAATTGATTTGCTTTGGGTATCCAACAACAAGAATTTCCAACATGTCAAAGATTTCACGAACTTCCTTCATGAACAAGGTAGCGAAGAGCAACAAAAAATTAAAATTCAAGTTGTTAGTGCTGAAGAAAATTTTAACAATGAGTCACAAAGAGGGACCTATGCAGTTTATAACTCAAGGAAACCTAATTTAAGAAATTTTATAGATAAATTTATAATAAATTCAATCGCAAATTCCCACAGTGGAGAGGCTCTTAAGTTAATCGTAATTGGAGATACTTGCCAGGATTTAAAGTTTGCCGAAGAAATAAATAAAAAGTTTTCTCAACAATTAAATATCAGTTTCCTAAAAGTAAGAACTTATTCTAAAAGCGTTTTAACTGAGCTTCTAGTCGGTGTTTATGCACGTTACTCTTTAATAAAACTAAAATTACTTAGGCAGGTGCAAAAGTACTTTCCATGGTTCCATTCTGTTTAAATAAGTCTTAAGTTAATAAAAAAACGTTGCCTTGAAGCTATAATCGATGCTTAAGCATTAATTTATGTTTTCAAAAATGATAAAAAATTTCTTTTTAAATGTTCTTGTTTTACGCCATCTAATAAGCGTTTTATGTTTTGTATTTCTTTTATCCTCTTGCAGATTGATGACTGGGCAAATAAGCAAACAAGCCGAAGAGAGTTTTGGGAAACAAGATTATAAGCAAGCAATTGTACATTACACAAAAGTTATAGAGGCAAATCCAAAACCCGAGTCTAAGCTCTCGGAGGCTTATCTTAAACGTGGCATTTCTTATTTAAAAACCGAAAAGTTCGAAGAAGCTCTTAAGGACTTTGATAAAGCTATAGAACTTACACCTAACTTGGAGCAAGCTTATAACCAAAGAGGCTTGGCAAAAGCCAATTTGGGCAAACAAGAAGAGGCTATCAAGGATTTTGATAAGGCAATTGAAATTAATCCTAAATT
>JANRMG010000289.1:0-2570 GCA_033761855.1 Candidatus Caenarcanales bacterium | reverse complement strand
TTATTAAAGGGGGCCGAGAAACCATCTTTGATTTCACTGATTGATTGTATTCGAGGGGGGATTATTTCTTCCCCTTAAAACTTAACTTGAGGAACTTCTTTTTCGTTCTGATTTTCAATCTCGAAGCTCTGCTCAGTTTGGAAGCCAAACATACCGGCAATTAAATTGCCTGGAAACATCTGAACAGCGTTGTTAAGCTTCATTACGGAATCGTTGTAAAACTGTCTAGCAAAAGCAATTTTGTTTTCGGTCGATGAGAGCTCTTCTTTGAGCGACAAAAAGTTTTGGTTTGCCTTCAAATCAGGATAATTCTCCGAAACAGCAAAGAGAGACTTTAGGCTTTGGCTAAGCATATTCTCGATTTGAGCTTGTTGATTAATATCACCAGTTATATTAATTGCCTGCTGACGCATTTTAGTAACCGCTTCCAGAGTTTCTCTCTCGTGGTTCATGTAACCTTTTACGGTTTCAATCAGGTTGGGAATTAAATCGTGCCGGCGCTTGAGCTGAACATCGATTTGAGACCAGGCATTCTTAACTTGATTGCGTGCAGTAACCAACGAATTGAATGTCCCCATCACAAAGACAGCTAAAACGAAAATGAGCACCAAAAAAATCCCAGCCATAATGGATACTGTGATTACTAAACTCGTCATCCGTGGGTGATCTCCTCTCTTAAAGTAGAATTGAAACGCTCAGTTAAAAGTCGAATAAAAACAGTCTAAAACAAATTTCGAAAAAATAATTAAAAGCAATCAATGGAATCAAAAATCTCTGTTCTTAAAGAAAACACTCAGCTGCCAATTTTCGCTCTTCTGTTGGCGGCTTTGTGCTATACCTCTTTGGTTGTGGCAAACAAATGGCTGAATGACCACGAAGTTTTGGCTTTTGAACAAATTTTTTGGCGAGTATTAATAAGCATTATATTCGCAGGTTTGGGGGTAATTTTATTTGAAAAGAAAAACTTCCAAATTACTCAACTAGAGCTTAAATATTTTGCAATAAATGCATTTTTGTTTTTGGGAGGCTTTAGCACTTTTACCCTGGGAATAACGCTTGGAACACCAATTGCAAAGGCTGTTGCCTTAAATTATGCTTATCCGCTCGTAATTGTGATAGTGAACTTTTTAATTTTCAAAGAAATTCCCAGCCTCAAGCATTTTGTATCCATTGCTCTTTCCCTGCTTTCGGTGGCGCTTGTGGTGGAAATTTGGAAGACAGGAAGCTGGAACCAATTTCAAATCGGCGAACTGGTGGCGTTATCTAACGGTATTTTTTATGGCACTATGATTGTTTTCGGTAAACTAGTCCAGCAAGTCACCAAGGGAAGCCTCTACCGATCATTGTTTTACAGCCAGCTGTTTATGCTGCCACTCTTTGTTGGCTTAGGCTTTTTATTGCAAGCCTCTGGACAAGATATCTTGAAGCCACATCTGAATTTAAACCTTGGAGGAATGAACTGGATTGTTTTGGGTTTGAGTTCTTTAAGCGGTGGACTAATGCCTTTGGCTTTAATTTATTTTGGGGTTTCAAAAATCAAACCTTATATTGCAAGCTTACTTTTGCTTACCGAACCAGTTTGGGTTTATTTTTGCGGATTAATTTTCTTTGAACAGCAACTCTCTTGGCCTTCTTTGGCTGGCATTCTTGGGATTATTCTTTCGGTTTTACTGGTTTAACCAGTCTTAACGGCATTTTATCCTTCAATGTATACAATAATTGTTAGGGAGATCTCACAGCATGAACCAAATTTCTCAATATCCATTATGGAATACAACTCAACGTTGCAATAAGATACCTCAAGCTCAACGAGATTCTGCTTTCCCACGTCCTAAATTGACTTCGGATTTAATTAAGCTATCAGTTAATCAGACTAATCAACCAATTAACAACATATCATCGCCTGATGCTCTCATAGAACAATTAATTCGTCAAAGTCAAGGGATTTTTTTGGGAGAATATCATGGAGATCCTACTCTAAGAAATTGGTTATCGACTAGCATGTCAAAACTCAAAACTTTAGGAATAACAACAATTTATTCTGAGTTCGACATTAATTCAGGTTCTAAATATCAGCCTTTCTTTCAAGCAGCTTCAAATGCTGGAATTAAAGTTCATCACATTGATGTTAAGGATTTAGATGGTTATTGGGTAGATTGTAATCAATATTTTGTTAATGATTGGAATAATCCTAATACAACAGCTCTTGAGTATGAACAAATCATGCTTGGAAGAAATAATGAGTGGGAAAAATTTATCTTACAAAACCCGCCTTCCAATAACATAAATGGTACAAGAGGGAAATATTTAGTTTTCGGAGGCGCAGGGCATGCCGGAGTTGGAAATTTAACCTCGGTTAATTTTATACCAAATAATCTTCGAGATTCAAAGATTGCTGTTGAAGATAATAATTATCTGCGTAATCTTCTGAAACAAAGACAAATTCCGCTGTTTGAGTACAGGACACCAATTCGAGTGGATCCATAATAAACCTACCCACCCAAAACCTCACCCAAAAACTCAACCACTTCGTTTTTGGATTCGCTCTTTGGGTGTTGGCTCATAAATTG
>JANRMG010000288.1:0-2276 GCA_033761855.1 Candidatus Caenarcanales bacterium | reverse complement strand
TTCTCGTTCGTAGTCCTCATATTTATCAGTAAATGTAATGATTTTAAAACCATCAACAATACCTTTAATTTTATCAAAAGTGGCCTTGATCGTATCTTTGATGCGATTCGCGTAATCTCGCATAATATTAGCTAATTCTTTTCGATGTGCCTGTTGAGCTTGGATATCGGCTAATCGCTCTTCCTGCTCTTTGTAAAACATTTTCCGACGTTCGGCATTCCGTTCTTGTTCCTCGGCTAATGCTTTATTCTTTTTATCCTCTTCCGCTTGTAAGTTAATTTTCCTTTGCTCAAATAGGATTTGATTCTTTTGGTCTGTACTCTGATTAATACTACCTTTTGCCTGATTGATTTTGGTTTGTTGCTGAATTAATTCTTGTTGCGATGCTCCTTGTTTTTTCATCATCGCAAGCGTATCTTCTTCAATCTGTAAACGCTTTTCAAGCATTTCAATCGTTTTATCAAGCCCTTCTAACTGATTAATACTACCCGTTTGTAATTGCAGTTGTATTTCCGATTCCATCAAAGCCAAACCTGCAGATCGTAAATCAAGGATTTTCTTTTCTTCGGCTTTACGTGTCTGTGCTGCATTGATTTCTAAGCTATTCACCGTTTTTCGTTGAGCAATGATTTGTTCCTGCGATGCATTTTGATTAATCATTTCCTGTAAAATCGCCTGTTCAAGCGATAATTTTTCTTCTATGAACCCCAATTTCGATTGATCATACTGTTCGGCACTGATTTTACCAGTTTCACGCAATACTTCCAAGTTATTTTCATTCAAATCAATAGTTAATCGTGCCAAGTTATTGTTTTTTTCTCTTTGCTGAACAACATCTTGCTCTATTTGCATCTTTATTTGGAGCAATTTATTTTCTTGTTGGAGGATTTCCAAAGGTTTCGCATCGGACATCTTCAATCGTTCGAGCGCAGCGGCCTCAATAACTGCTTTTTGTTCTAAAATAGCCTTATTTTCTTTGGTATATTGTTCTTCCGTGATTTTTCCGGAAGTTTTACGCAAATCTAAAAGAGTTTTTTCTTTATCCAATGCAGTATTAGCAATTTCATCTTGTTTTTTAGCTCGTTCTTCAAGTATTTTTTTATCTGCAGCACCGGTATCAGATTTAGATATAGATCCACCCTTGCCTAATCGTTCAACAACCATTAATTGTTTAATCTGCTCTGTCATTATCCCACGTTGTTTTTGATAGTTATCTATTTGAGCTTTCTGATTTGCTATTAATTCACTGTAATGCTCAATCTCAGCGGATGTTTCTTCTACTTGCTCGCCCTTGGCTTTTCTAATTTCATTTTGTAATGCTAATTCTTGCTGTGCTGCAGCTAATTTTACACTATTAGTTTCTACTTCTATCTTCAAATTACTTATAAGCTCTTTGTTTTCATCACGTATATTTTTTAATTGCTCTCGTTTTTCAAACGATGTTATAGCTTCACCCTTAGTTTTTTCTTCCAAGCGTGCATTAATGTTTTCTTCAAGCTGTTGTTGCGAAGCCTTCAAATCTTTAACTCGTTCGGCTATTTCAGATTCTGCAACAGCCATTGCCAATGATGCTTGTTTCTTTGCCAAAATCTCTTGTACCGATTTATTCTGAGAACTTAATAATTCAGAATATTTACCTTCATTTGCCAATGATTGAATCGTTGTATTAAATACATCGTTTTGTATTTTACTATAAGATTTTGTAATACCTTCTTTTTCAAAATCTTTTTCAGCACTTTTAATTTTTGTCTGTAAAATATCATATTCTTTTTGCTGAGATTCATCTAAAGATCCATTTAATTCTTTAATAAACTCTAATTCAGTTGCTTTTTGCGAGTTAATCATCAGTTGAGCTTGCAAATACTCTTTTCCTAATCCTGCTTTATCAAACTCAGTCTTAGCCTGCTCACTCGACAACATATTTGCTTTTTCAAGCGCAGGAATAAGATCTTTAGGAGTTGATGTACCACCTTCTTTAGCTGCTCCAAGCTCCGATCTTAAATCAATGATTTGGTTTTCAGTTTGTTTTTGCTTTTCTTTTTCAGCAATCAGTTCTTTTTGTTTGACAATTTCAAGATCTAAGGATGCTATTAATTTTTCCTTCGCTTCATTATTCATTTGATTGGATACAAGCCCTTGCCCAATCATATCATTAAGAACTTGTTCTGCAGAAATGCTTTCTGTAGTTGCTCCCAAGGCTTGCAACTGCAGATTTACTTGTTCTTTTGCTAAGGTATTCATTGCATCGTAGATTTTTGTCTTTTCAGCTTCACCCT
>JANRMG010000287.1:0-3266 GCA_033761855.1 Candidatus Caenarcanales bacterium | reverse complement strand
AGGAACAAAGAATGGAAAATCCAAACTGTCCGAAATGTCAGAGTGAAGAAACAGTAAAAAACGGCTTTCTGAAGGAAAAGCAAAGATTTAAATGTAAAAAATGTAAATTTAATTTCTCAACCTTAAAAAGAAGAGGCAAGTCTGAAACCATTAAATCATTAGCAATCTCAATCCATGCAATAGGAGCAAGTTTCAGGGCAACAGGCAAACTTCTCAAAGTATCTGCCCAGTCTGTTATCAACTGGGTGGAAAAACATGTTAAAGAGTTGCCAGCAAAGTCTTTTGAAGAAGATATAAAAGTCATTGAACTCGATGAGATGTGGCATTATCTTGAGAAAAAAAGAAAAAACCCTGGATCTGGAAAGCATTTTCTGCTGATAGAGGCAGGAAACTTGATTACAAAATCAGCGATCGTAGTGCTGAAACCTTAGAGAAGCTGTATTCAAGAATAAAAGTATTAAACCCTTACTTTTGTTGTGTACTTATAGCTGGAATGCTTATGCGGAGGTGATAAGCATGGAACAATTAATACAGTCTAAAAAATATACACCTGGCATAGAAAGGATCAGTTCAGGCACAAGGCATTGGATAGCAAGATTCAGAAGAAAAACGAAAGTGGTTTCTCGTTCAATTAGGATGACAAGAGCCGATCTTGAGCTTTTCCAGGACTTTCACAGAAATGATGGTATTCCCAGGCTTCAACAAAACTTCTTGTCTATTCTGTTTGACACTCTCAAATTTTTTCTTCTAAATCAATTATTCAGTTCCAATCAAATACAACAATGATTCAAGAATCATTGATTAATCCTCTTTAAGCTCTTAAACATTTTTATCTTCCTAACTTTTTATAGTCACGTTCAAAAGTTCCATCAGAGAAGCTAAAGGGTAATTTTCATCTTCTTTAACTTCATCAACAAGATCATCAAGTAAGGTAACCATTTTCTGGTAAGTATCAAAAGAAAACTCAAATGTATCCTTCGCTCACCTAAACTCCGACTTTACTCTTACTCGCAATTAAATTAAGCGCAGAGCCAGCCTTAAACCACTCAATTTGATTTTCATTAAAAGTGTGATTCAAAACCGCTTCGTCAGACGAGCCGTCTTTGTGCTTGATTACCAACTTCAAGGACTTCCCTGGTGCAAACTCTGTCAAACCAATTATAGAAAGCTTGTCATCTTCTTGGATTTTGTCATAATCCGATGGATTGGCAAAAGTCAAAGGGAGCATTCCTTGTTTTTTAAGATTGGTCTCGTGAATCCGGGCAAAGGATTTAACAATAATCGCTCTTCCGCCGAGCCAGCGAGGCTCCATAGCAGCATGCTCACGACTTGAACCTTCTCCGTAATTCTCGTCTCCAACAACGATCCAGCCTAAATTTTTAGCCTTATAATTGCGGGCAACTTTTGGCACTTCGTCGTATTGGCCGTTGAGTTGGTTTTTTATAGAATTTGGCTTTTCGTTGAAGAAGTTAATAGCTCCAATCAAAAGATTGTTAGAAATATTGTCCAAATGACCTCTGTACTTGAGCCAAGGGCCGGCCATGGAGATGTGGTCGGTGGTGCATTTGCCTTTAGCCTTGATTAAAAGAGGCGCATCAACAATGTCCTTGCCATCCCATTTTGCAAAGGCCGCAAGGGCTTGTAAACGGTCACTATTGGAAGCAATGTTAACTTCCACTTTAGAACCATCAGCAGCTGGTGCCAGGAAACCAACTTCATCTTTCATAAAGCCTTTTTTAGGAAGCTCGTCGCCTACTGGCTCCTCAAGCTTAATTTGTTCGCCTTTGTCGTTGGTGATGGAATCAGTTTTGGGATTAAAAGTTAGTTTGCCAGCGAGTGCAAGGGCTGTCACAATCTCAGGACTAGCCACAAAAGCATAAGTCTCGGGGTTGGAATCATTTCGAGCTGCAAAGTTGCGGTTAAAGCTTGTGATGATGGAGTTCTTATAGCCTTTCTGAATGTCATTACGCTTCCATTGGCCAATACAAGGACCACAAGCGTTAGCCAAAACCACTCCGCCAATTTCTTCGAGCGTTGCAAGTTGTCCGTCTCTCTCGATGGTAGCGCGAACTTGCTCCGAACCAGGAGTGATGGTGAACTGTGATTTTGCTTTTAAGCCCTTGGCTGAAGCTTGTCTCGCGAGGCTTGCCGAGCGGTCAATGTCTTCGTAGCTTGAGTTAGTACAGCTTCCAATGAGCGCCACTTTAAGCTCTTCAGGATAATTATCTTCTTTAACCGCTTTTGCAAACTCATAGAGCTTCCAGGCTTTATCGGGTGTGAAGGGGCCGTTGATATGTGGCTCAAGGGCGTCTAAGTCAATCTCAATAACTTGGTCGTAATATTTTTTGGGGTCTTTTTCAACTTCAGGATCAGCCTTTAAGCAATCAGCCACTTCATCAGCAAGCTTTGCAATCTCGGCTCTATCAGTGGATTTTAAGTAGCCAGCCATTTTTTCATCATAAGGAAAAACTGAAGTAGTAGCTCCGATTTCAGCTCCCATATTGCAAATCGTACCTTTGCCGGTGCAGCTTATGCTTTTGGTTCCTTCTCCAAAATATTCAACTATGGCTCCTGTTCCACCTTTTACGGTTAAAATCCCCGCAAGCGCCAAGATTACATCTTTTGGCGAAGCCCAACCAGAGAGCTTACCTTTTAAATGCACGCCTATTAATTTAGGGAACTTTAGTTCCCAGGCCATTCCGGCCATAACGTCAACAGCATCTGCGCCGCCAACTCCAATTGCAAGCATTCCTAGCCCGCCAGCGTTGGGGGTGTGAGAATCTGTCCCAATCATCATCCCGCCAGGGAAAGCATAATTTTCCAAAACAACTTGGTGTATAATCCCAGCTCCTGGCTTCCAGAAACCAATTCCGTATTTGTTAGAAACGGAAGCTAAAAAGTCATAAACTTCTTTATTTTTCTCGTTGGCTGCCTGCAAGTCTTTGTCGGCACCAATTTCAGCTTGGATTAAATGGTCGCAATGCACAGTGGAGGGCACGGCCACTTTAGGTATACCAGCCGACATGAGCTGCAAGAGGGCCATTTGTGCGGTTGCATCTTGCATTGCAACGCGGTCTGGATAAAAATCAACATAGGACTTGCCTCTCTCGTAGGGTGCATCAGGAATGTTCGCTGCATGTGCATATAAAATCTTTTCGCTTAAAGTCAAAGGACGACCTAAAGTTTTGCGCGCCCTATCAACTTTTTCAAAAATTGCTTTATAAACATTTTTAATTAAAGAGAGATCGAAGACCATATTAGAAGAC
>JANRMG010000286.1:0-1522 GCA_033761855.1 Candidatus Caenarcanales bacterium | reverse complement strand
TAAAGGGGGCCGAGAATCCATCTCAAATTTTACGGATTCATTTTGTTCGAGGGGGGATTAGTTCCTTAAAACTAATTTTCTTAATAACGCTTGCACTCGCCTTCTTTCATTTGAGTTATTATTAGGCTTAACTATAAGTCGTCTTTTTTATATATTTTGATTGGATTAATTGGAGCTGGAAGATGGGGAGAAAACCTTGTAAGAAACTTTTTTCAACTGGGTGTACTCTCGGCTGTTTGTGATAAGAACCCAGAAGTCCTTCAAAAAATTGCCGCAAAGTTTCCAACCATCAAACTCGTAGATTCTTTCAATCAGCTTTTAGAAGATCCCTCCATTATGGCTATTGTAGTCGCTACTCCAAGCGTTACCCACTACGATTTAGCAAAACAAGCTTTAATTGCTGGAAAACACGTCTACGTTGAAAAACCCCTCGCAAAAACCGAAAGAGAAGCTAACGAACTAATAGAGTTGGCCAAAGAATTAAATTTAACTTTAATGGTTGGGCATTTACTTTTATATCATCCTGCCGTAAATAAGCTCAGAGAGCTCATTGCCAAAGGCGAACTTGGAAAAATAAGGTTCTTAAATAGCGACAGGCGCAATTTTGCTTTGTCACGAATGGATACTAATGTTATTTGGGATTTGGCTCCTCATGACATGTCTATGATTAGTTACATTTTGAGCAACGATGCAATTGAATTGCTCGACGCTAACGGTTTTTCTACTGCCGAAGATGGCGTTATAGACGTTGCTCACGTAGATATAAAATTTAAAGGTGAAATTTACGCTCACATTCACAACAGCTGGATCGATCCCCAAAAACAATGTTTGCTTACAGTCAATGGAAGCAAGAAGACAGCCGTTTTAAATGACACAAGACAAGAGCAAAAGCTTGAACTTTATAGCTTTTTACCAGACGGACAAATTTTGGTTGAGCACCCAGTTTACACAACTGATGAACCTCTAAGACTAGAGTGTTTGCATTTTATAAACTGCATCAAGAAAAACGAAAGACCCCTAAGTGATGGAATTAATGGTTACCGAATAGTTAAAGTACTTGAAGAAGCTGATTCAATGATGAGATCTGACAACTTCTCTAATTCTTAGAAAAGTCTCAACAAAAGATAATTTATAACCATTATTTATAAAGCAAAAACCACCATAAACAAAAATGCTTTAGTTAAAGCAAAATGAAACAAAATCCATTCATCAAAACACCCAATAATAGCTAAAGATGCAAGGCAAGCAGTAAAAGCCTTTTTATGGGGTGATTTAAAAAAGTACCAGAATATTTTCCCTAAGAATGCAAACATTGCACAAAAACCGCTTGATCCTAATGGTTTCATTGAGCCTCGTGCTACATATCAGGTTCATCCACAGGGAAGTTTTGTTCTTCAGCCAGGACAAGTTGTGCAAACTAAGCATGGTTTGATGGCACCTCCACCGCCGACAGTTCCTCCCTGCAAAAGCCCGTACAAGAAGAAACCTGTCACGGCCAAAATACTGCAAGATGTCGTACGTT
>JANRMG010000285.1:0-3373 GCA_033761855.1 Candidatus Caenarcanales bacterium | reverse complement strand
TAATGAAGATTATGCAGCAACTTATAATCTTTCTAATGTTTATGAGGGCAAATTGAGACTCATGATGAATCAAATCATTCCATTTGATATTCGGCATTTTAAAACTGTCTTTGAAGAATCTATAATTTTAGGAAGAAAAGCTTTAAGTCTTTTTAGACCTTCAGAAGGGCTTTCTACAGAAGAAGTATCCGAGATACAGGAAATGCTCAAAACTAGAATAGATGAATTAGAAGCAGCATGGAAACAACATTTCCCTGGACAAGAAATTTAGAACTTGATATTGCATAATTTTAGTTTCAATTTAACTAAAAAATGAAACAAACACCACTCCTCTGCATAAACATAGACCACGTCGCTACGCTCCGTGAAGCCCGTAAGGTTGGTTATCCCTCTTTAATCGAAGCAGCCATTTTGGCAGAAAAAGCTGGAGCCGCTGGAATCACCGTTCATTTGCGCGAAGACAGAAGGCATATTCAAGATTATGATGTGTTTGATTTGAAGACAGTTGTAAAGGGAAGATATACCCTTGAGATGGCCGTCTCAGAGCAAATTTTAGAAATTGCAAAAAAAGTAAAACCGGATTTGCTCACCATAGTTCCCGAAAAGCGCCAGGAGCTTACCACCGAAGGTGGCTTAGATGTAATGTCGGCGAAAAGTAAAATTAAAGAATTTTTGCAGGAAGTTCACTCTGTCTCTTTAGAAGCCAGCTTGTTTGTAGATCCTGATTTGAAGACCATAGAAGTCGCTAAAGAAATTGGAGCAAGCAGAATAGAACTGCATACAGGAACTTACGCTAATTGCAAAGTTGGCTCTGAGGAAGCTGAAATTGAGTTAAATAAATTAATTAAAGCCGCCGAGTTTGCCCACTCTTTGGGTTTTGTGGTTAATGCTGGGCACGGCCTGACAGTGGAAAATATAAAACCTATCTTAAAATTGCCGCATCTTTGCGAATTGCATATAGGCCATTCAATTATTGCAAGCGCGGTTTTGATAGGATTGGAGAATGCCGTTAGAGAGATGAAAGAGGCAATTAATATTCATGAGTGAAATAAAAAAAGACTATATAAATGTTCAAGATATTAACTGTTTTACAAAAATTGGTGTTGCCGATAATGAGCGGGCAATCGGACAAAGTCTGAAAATAGATTTGGAAGTTTATATTGATTTAGTCAAGGCCGGGGAATCCGATAATTTAATTGACACAGTTAGTTACATAGAGCTTGTAAACACCGTAGATGCAGTCTCTCAAGAAAAAGATTATAAGCTTTTGGAGCATTTTGCCTCTAAAATTTCCGAGTCAATCTTTACTAAATTTTCTTTAGTAAATGCTCTGGGAGTTAGAGTTCATAAACCACATATTCCCAACCCCTCTTTTAAAGGCAGATCCAGCGTTTATATTTACCGAGAAAGATAAAGCAAGAATGCAAGAGGTTGACGGTTTTGATTTACAGTTTGTCAACAAAGCTGGTTATTTTCGAGTTGAAGATAAAGTTTTGCTTCCGTCTGAGCCTTTTATGAGCCTCACCCCTTCCGCTTCTAACGACGCTCCTTCCCCTCTCCAAATTGGAGAGGAGCCTAAAGAAATTTGGGGGGTAAGGCCTTTCATCGACCGTTTAAAATCATTTTGGGAAGCGGAAATAAAAGGTCATAAAGATAAAATTCTTTTTGGTTTTTTGGCTTATGATTTCGCTGGTTCTTTGGAGCCGCTTGTAAAAGACGATAGAAAAGGTTTACTCGATTTTCCGAAGGCTTGTTTTGTGGGGTTTGAGAAGCATGAGTTTGTGGGCCTTACCCCCGGCCCCTCTCCAACTTGGAGAGGGGAGGGAGCGTTAGCGGAAGGGGTGAGGCTTCACACTCTAATACCCGATGCTGAATACAAGCAAATGGTTGAAAAAGCACTTGAATTGATTAAAGACGGAGAACTTTACGAAATTAATCTTTCACGTCCCTTTCTTAGCTCTGTTGATGAATGTCTTCAATCCGCAGATATTGCGAAGCAGCTTTGGGACAAAAATCCCGCTCCTTTCTCTGCTTGTTTTCCTTTTGATTCCAATAAAGCTATCATTAGCGCTTCTCCAGAGTGCTTTTTCAAAAAACGAGGTAATAAAGTTCATACTTTCCCAATTAAAGGTACTCGCCGAAGATCTGTTTCTGTGTTCGAAGATCAAAAATTAATTGCCGAACTATTAAAAAGTCCGAAAGAGCTTGCAGAGCATTTAATGGTAGTAGACCTTGAACGGAATGATTTGGGGCGGATAGCTGTGCCGTCCACTGTAAAAGTTGAAGAGTTTGCTAAATTAAAAAGCTATGAATTTGTTCACCATTTGGTTTCAGACATTTCTTGTGAGCTGAGGCCTGAGCTGGATATTTTTGATGCAATAAAAGCTATGTTTCCGAGCGGTTCGATTACCGGGGCGCCAAAGATAAGAACCATGCAGGCCATTCGTGAGTTGGAGCCATTTAACCGTCAGGCCTATACTGGAGCGCTTGGATATATTGACTCCAGCGGAGACGGTGTTTTTTCTATCCTGATTCGCTCTCTCTTTCGGGATGGACAAAAGCTTGTGGTAAATGTTGGAGGGGGAATAGTCGCTGATTCCTGCCCTGCCTTTGAGTGTGAGGAAACTTATGTTAAATTGAAGGGGCTAACTATTTAGCCTTTATGATAATTCTTGAACCTTTAGAAAACGCCATTGTTTCTCTGGAAGAGTCTATTGAATCTTTCAAAGGGTTAAATCCAAGTTCAGGGGAGCAACTCAAGCAATATAAGTTTGTAAGAGACTCTGTGATTCGGCGCTTTGAGTATACGTATGAACTTTCCTGGAAGTTTTTAAAAAGATTTTTGAAGGAAGAAGCTGAGATTGAAGAAATAATGATCAAAAATTTGTTTCGGCAGGCTGCGAGGCTTGGTTTAATTGAAGAAGCCGAAAATTGGTTTGAATATCATAAGCAACGAAATTTAACTTCACATACATATGTGGAAGAAATTGCTGAACAAACCATAAAAATTGCGTCAGCCTTTTTAGTCGATGCAAAGAGCTTACTCAGGGAATTAAAGGAAAATCTTAATGGAAATTGATTTACAGCCTGCTCACAGACAATATGTTGAAAAGATTCTTTCAGAAGCAGGGTTGCTTGAATATACTTTTGTTTTTGGGTCCAGAGCTCAAGGAAAAGCAAAAAAATACTCTGATTTGGATTTATTGATTAAATCCCCTGAAAAGATTGAATATAAAGCTCTTCTCAATTTAAAAGAGGAATTCGAAGAATCCAATTTGCCTTTTAAAGTAGACATTGTTGATTGGCACGGATTGACGAGTGCTTTTAAAGAAGAATTTATGAAAACAGCAATAAAATTAATTTGACTTAATAT